>CANRDD010000018.1 GCA_947629305.1 uncultured Bacilli bacterium
ATTGATTTCTATATATCAATATTCGAAAAAGTTCGAATAGAAACGTCAATGGTGCCCTAAAGGAAGGAGTGCAACAACTTTTATAACAAAATTTAATAATTTTAATTTATTACTTTTTCAATACCTTTTCTAAGAATATTTTATTCTCAAAAGTTCCTCTTTTCGTCCCTTTTTCTTGTGCGATAGCAATAACTTCTTCTAATGTTGCATTTTCTAATCTAGCTAAATATTTTATTATTTCTAACATATCGGCTAATTCTTCTATTCTATCTTTACCAGTTGCATTTAAAACTTCTTGATATTCTTCATTTAATTTTTTTTCTAATTCAACTTTATATTCTTCATCTGTTAGAACTCTAGTAATTGGGTCCTCCCCATTTGATTTAATTATTTCAGGTATTTTATCTCTTACCAATTTGTTATATATTTGTTCCATAGTTTATCTCCTTTTTTTATATTGATATTGTCAATATGCAAGTATGTTTTCTAAATCGACATAAATTTAGTGCAAAAACGTTGAACAAAGAACGTTTGTTTGATATAATTTTATTAGGAACATTTAATAGTTGGGTGCTACCTCTATCTTTATAGACTGGAGGTGATGCTTGGTGAATAAGAAAGATTTTTTAATTCTATCTTTGATCGTTGTCATCCTTTTACATATAGCATTACTTTTCGTAATTCTAAATTAAAAGTGCACCTATCTCAAACAGTTTGAATTAGGTGCTACACAATTATTGGGGTAACACTCAACACTGCAATATTGAATGTTCCTTTTTTATTTTATGCAAATTTCTTTGACAAATACATCATAACATAAAAAAGAACTTTTTTCAAGTTCTCTATTTTTACTCGAAAAGTCCGAGTTTCATATCAATCTGGTGCCCCCGACAAGATTCGAACTCGCGACCTAATGCTCCGGAAGCATGCGCTCTATCCAACTGAGCTACGGAGGCATAACCTAATTATACGTTAAAATTATAATTAGGTCAAATTTATTTTTTTCTTTGTCTTATTAATTTTAAAGCACTATCATTTTTATATTCTTTATATATATCTGGATCAAATAATATTTCTTTTAAAGTATAATCATTACTTATTTCTTCTTCTTTTTTTACTTCTTCTTTTTTTACTTCTCTTACTTCTTCTTTCTTTTCATCTTTATATTCTTTAATATAACTTGATAAAGTTAAAACTTCACTTAATAATATTGGTAAAAGACAAATTTTAACAATATTATTATTCTTTAAAGAAGCTAATTTATTTATTAAATCATTACCTAAAAAAGTTAAAGAATCCATACTAAGTAACAAATTACTAATAACTACCATTAAACCAATAACCCACATTTTAACTTTACCAACCATATTAGATTGAACATTTAAATTATTTTTAAACTTTAAATATTGAATACCTGCGATACCTAATTCAAAAATAACAGGAACCAGTGCCCATGGTGTAATAAGTGCTAATATTAAAAAATTCATAGCAACAAAGGCTTTATCCGAAAATCCATCATAAAAACTTCCAAAGAAAGTCGAAGCATTTAATTTTTTAGCCATTTTTCCATCAATAAAATCAGTTAAAAAACAAATAATATTAGTTAAAGCTAAACCTAATCCTCCATAAAGAAAATAAATAGGTATAAGTAAAAATATTCCTAACATTCTTAAAGAAGTTATACTATTTACAATAATTATATTTTTTTTATTTTTCATTTATATCCCCCATATTTAAAATTATTTTACTTCGCCAATAGAATATATTTCTAAATTATATTCATCTATTCCCTTTTTATAATTTATATTCTTTATATGATTTAAATCAGTTGTTACTACTAAACTAAAATCACTACTATCATATATTATATTTCTTATTTCATCTTCTTTTTCTACTTTATAATCTATATCTTTAATCATTTCTAATAAATTATTAATATTAATTATATTATCATCTATATTATTATCTAATTTATCTATTTTTTCTTTTTGATCTAAATTTACTTTATATATACCATTACTATCTATATAATATTTAAATATATTATTATTACTTTCTAATAATCCTTCTTCTATTAAACCATTTTTACTTCCTTCTAAGATATAATTTAAATCATTTATTTTAATACTATATTTATATTTATAATTATTTTGTTTTATTTCTTCTAACATATCATAATATAAAACAAATTGTTTAACTTCTGTTTCTTCATTATTATTTATTTCATTATTAATAGGTTTTTCTAAACCTATTAATATAAATAAAACTAGAAAAAATATTCCCCATAAACCTAATTTAATAATAGCTTTACCACGAGGTGTTTGCCAAAATTCATTCTTCATTATTTACCACCCATTTAGAATCTTTATTAATACCATTTAAATAACTATTAATATTCATTTGTTTTTTACCAAAAGGTTTTATTTCTAAAAGATAAATATAACCATCTTTACAACTAATAGCTAAACTATTCTTAGTTATTTTAACTAAACCTATTTTTGCAACAGATTCTTTTTTAAATTCTGCTTTTATTATTTTTATTTCTTTATCATTTAAAATAATATTAGCTAATGGCCATGGTGATAAAGCTCTAATTTTATTAATTATATCTATTCCCTTAGCATTAAAACTTAAATGTTCATCTTCTCTTTTAATCATTGGCGCATAAGTTGCTAAAGAATCATTTTGTTTAATTCTAATTGTTTTATTCATAAAAATATCATTTAAATTATCTTTTAATAAATTAGATCCTAGAAGACTTAATTTTTCATGTAAAGATAAAATATTATCATTATCATCAATAGGTAATTCAGCTTGTTTAAAGATATCACCTGTATCCATACCTTCATCCATATACATTAAGGTTATCCCTGTTTTTTCTTCGCCATTTAATAAAGCCCATTGGATAGGAGCAGCCCCGCGGTATTTAGGTAAAAGAGATGCATGAACATTAATAGAACCATATTTAGGTATATCAAGTACTTCTTTTGGAATAATTTGGCCATATGCACATGTCACAATTAAATCTGGTTTTATTCTTTTTATTTCTTCATAATCTTTTCTAATTCTATTTGGTTGAAAGACAGGAATATTATTTTCTAAAGCTTCTCTTTTAACCGGACTAAATTGTTTTTCTTTCTTTCTTCCTACTTCTTTATCAGGTTGCGTAACCACTAAAAGAAGATTTGTATTTTCTATTAACATCTTTAAGACAGGTACAGCAAAATCAGGTGTTCCCATGAAAACAACGCGTTTATCAGTCATATTAATTCTTCCTTTGTAAAGATAGTATAGCATAAATTAAGAAAAGAAAAAAGCTTATTAAAAGCTTTTTTAAAATAATCTTATAATATCATGAATTGTAATAACAACCATTAAAATAATTAAAAGAATAAAACCAATGGTATGACATATACCTTCAAATTTAGCATCAACAGGACTTCCTTTTAATTTTTCAACTAAAACAAAGAAGATATGACCTCCATCAAAAGCTGGGAATGGTAATATATTAATAAATCCAACATTAATAGATAAAAAGGCTATTAAATAAACAAGATAATCAATTCCAACATTCTTAGCTTCATCAACTACTTGATAAACTCCAACTGGTCCTGATAAAGCATTAAGAGATATTTTTCCTGTGATAAGTCCTCCCACAGTTAAAGCCATTGAATGCATAATACTCCCAAATTTTTGAAATGTATATTTTAAAGAATTAAAGAATCCCCGATACAAAGTTTGATCAAGATATATTCCATATACTTTATTTTGATTTCCATCTTCATCTTTAACAACATCAGGAACAACACTTAATGTTTCTTTCTTCCCATTTTCATGTTCTACTTCAAATATATATTTATTATCTTTATCTTTTTGAACTAATATTATTTGGGCTACATCCCAAGATTTAACTTTCTTCCCATTTATAGCTAGAATTGTATCTCCATCAACCATTCCTGCTTTAGCCACGGCTGAATCTAGTTCAACTTTCGCAACTTTAGGTGCAAATCCTTTATAACCCCAGATTAAACTAGATGCAAATAATAATATTAAAGCTAATATAAAGTTATTAATAACTCCAGCCGCTAAAATGATTATTCTTTGCCACCATACTTTATGACATAAATAATCTTCTTTTTTTAATTTTTTATCCCCATCTTCATATACTTCTCCAGCCATTGAAACAAATCCCCCGATAGGAATAGCTCTAATATTATAATCAATTTTATCTTTTCCTTTATGACTATATATAATTGGCCCCATCCCAATTGAAAACTCATATATATGAACTTTAAATAATTTAGCCCACATAAAATGTCCTAATTCATGAACTAAAATAATAAGTCCTAATATAAATATTAATAATAATAGTGATACAATCCACATAAATATTCTTCCTTTCTTTATAAATACATTAAGATAATATAACTAAATATAACAAATATTAAACTATCTAACCGATCTAAAATACCCCCATGACCTGGCATAATATTTGAAAAATCTTTAATATCATTTTCTCTTTTAATTTTACTCATAAATAAATCTCCCATCTGTCCTAGACTAGATAAAAGAATAGTTAACCATATAACTTTAAAAGAAAAACTTCCAACCCATATTAAATAATATATAATACCTAAAATAGAAGCTAGCCCTAAACCAATAATTGATCCTTCCCATGTTTTATTTGGACTAATACTAGATAACTTATGTTTTCCAAATAACTTACCCCCAAAATAAGCAAAAGTATCTGTTAATATAGGTATTAATATTAAATATATTAATAAACTAAAATCTTTATATCTTAAAATAATTAAAGAATTAAAAAATAAACCTATTAATAATATATTACCTATTAAATAAAAAGCATCTTTAGTTATATATTCTTCTTTTTTATAAAAAATAGTAGGTAATAATAAACTGATAATAACAAATAATAAACTTTGATATGATATAACATAATTAAAACTATTACCTTTAATATTATTTAAGACTAATATTAATAAATCTATTAAACCTATTATAGTTATTAAATTAGGTATTTTATGATGTGATTTTTTTAATTCTATTATTTCTTTATAACCTAAAATAGATATAATACTACAACCTAAAATAAAAGGATAATTACCTATAATTAATAAAGGTATAATAATAATTAAAGCAATAATAGCACTAATAATTCTTTTTTTCACAATTATTCTCCTTTACTTTCTAATATAAGTATACTAAAAATATTCTAAAAAAGCAAAAAAATAATCAATTTATTGATTATTTTTATCACTTTTTAATACTTCTTTAATTGTTGATGTTAAAGATACAACATTACTTAAATCTGTTGGTATTATTAATTTTGAAGCTTTACCATCAGCCATCTTACTTAAAGCATCATAACTTTTAAGTCTTAAGACGGCTTCATCAGCTTTAGCTTCTTTTAATAATCTAATTCCTTCAGCTTCCGCTTCTTTTATTTTAAGCATTGCTTCCGCTTTCCCTTCAGCAATTCTTACTTCACTTTCTTTTTGTGCTTCAGCTCTTAAAATAGCACTTTCTTTTTCCCCTTCGGCAATTAAAATACTACTTTTCTTTTCTCCTTCAGCTTGCAGAATCTTTTCTCTTCTTTCTCTTTCTGCCCTCATTTGTTTTTCCATGGCTTCTTGAATATCTCTAGGTGGAATAATATTTTTAACTTCCACTCTATTGACTTTAATTCCCCATGGATCAGTTGCTTCATCTAAGATTGAACGCATCTTAGTATTAATAATATCTCTTGATGTTAATGTTTGATCTAATTCTAATTCCCCAATGATGTTTCTTAAGGTTGTTGCCGTTAAATTTTCAATGGCACTAATCGGATATTCAACCCCATAAGTATAAAGTTTAGGATCTGTTATTTGAAAATAAACAACTGTATCAATTTGCATTGTAACATTATCTTTTGTAATAACTGGCTGAGGAGCAAAATCCTTCACTATTTCTTTTAAAGATACTTTATTAGCAATACTATCAATAAATGGTATTTTAAAATGCAAACCATTTTTCCAAGTTGTTTCATAAGAACCTAATCTTTCAATAACATAACTCATCGCCTGAGGAACAATTTTCACACATGGTATAACAATAATAATAACTAATATTAATAAAACAATTAAAAAACTCATTTTTCTTTCCCTTCCTTTTTAACAACTAATTTAACCCCTTTAATTTCTTCAATAATAACATATTCTCCTACCTTTATTTCTTCATCACTTATGGCACTCCATTTTTTCCCCGCTACTTTTACTTCACCTATACTTCCTTTCCTTATATCCTCACTTACAACACCTTGCATCCCTATTACTTGATCTAAATTAGTTCTTGTATCTTTTCCTTTTATATATTTTTTAAAAATAGGTCTTGTTGTTATAAGTAAAAATATTCCTAAAATAATAAATATAGTTGTTTCAATAATAATATCATTTGTTAAAAAAGATATAATAATGGTTACGATTCCACTTAAAACAAACCATATTGTTAATAAATTAACCGTGGTAACTTCAATAAAACTTAAAATAATAACTAATATTAACCAAAAAAGCCAATTCATAAATCTACCTCTTATCTAAAACTTTTATAATATTTATACCTACTGGTAATAAAAAATTAATTATTAAGGTTATAAACTCTGTATTTGCAATATTATTTGTCTTAATATAATATATAATAGGTATAAATATTAAAATAAAATTAAATAAATAATATATTTTTTCTTTTTTTATATTAATTTTAATCTGGTTATAATTTTCTAAATCATATAGAATAAATACTAATGAAGAAAAAGCAAAGATAAAATATAAATAAATAGTTACGGAATAATTATTAAATCCCTTATAGATATAAAATGCTACTAAATAAAATAAACTATCTAATCTAATTAAATGAAAAATATTTTTTTTTAAATTAAGATCTTGATTCTTATGAATTATTTCTCTTTTAACTAAATAGTAATAATAACATAACCAGATTAGAAAACTAACTGTACTTACAACCTTATGAATCATCTTTACTTCTCCCATATAAACAGCCACAGTAATTTTGCCGATATAAATTATACTTCTTGGCTAGTTCAACACTTCTTTTATAACCTTCGTTTTTCTTAAAATCACTATATAAATATTTTACCCCATATTTTTTTTCTTGAAAAGCCCCAATTTGATTAATAAGAGCACTTTTTTTATGAGGACTAACAGTTAAGGTTGTCCCAAAATATTCAAAGCCAAGTCTTTTGGCCGTCTGGGCCGTTTTACTAAGTCTTAAAGTATAACAAGCATAACATCTTGCTCCCCCTTCTTTTTCTTCTTCTAATCCTTTAGCTATTTTTTGAAAATCTTCATGATCATAATCACAATCTAAAAATTTAACATCTAAACCAGCTTCTTCTATATATCTAATTTGTTCTTTTTTTCTTAAAATATATTCTTCATAAGGCTCTATATTCGGATTATAATAATAAACAGTTATATCAAAGTGTTTAGAGAGAATTTCTAAACAAGTTGTTGAACATGGCCCACAGCAAGTATGAAGTAATAACTTTGGTTTATGATCTAAATTTTTTATTAAATCAAGAAGCATCATTTGGTAATTCATTTATATCCCCCACTTCATTATTTTTCTCAGCTTCATAAGTTCTAAATAATATATTATTTCTATTACCATCTAAATAAAATGTTCCAAGTGATCCATCATCTATTTTCATATATAATTCTTTATATGAGTTTAATTTAGCAAAATTAGCAATATTTATTAAGACTCTATTACCATCATTCATTCTTAAAATAAATCTATTTTCATCAATCGTAATTCCATTTTTAATATCTGGACTATATTCTATTTCACTAATTAAACTAATTATATCATAATTAGTTTTACTCATCTTAATAATTAAATTATTTAATATATCACTAGGTGTATAATTAATTAAAGTTGGTATACCTAATATATCATTTTCTATAATCATTTCTTTATTATTAGTTAAAGCATATTTTTGATTAGATGCTTCATAAAATAATACATTTTCTTCTTCAATATAGATATTTAAAGTACCATTTAATTTCTTTTTAACTTTAACATTTTTCGTAATAGGTAATTCTTTTATTTTTTTCTCAGTTAAATAAGTATTAATTAAAAACAAAGATGTATTTTTTTCTAAATTAACTTGTTTTATTATTTGTTCATCTGTTAAAACATTATTTCCTATAATATCTATATTTTTTAAAGGCATTGTAAAAAAATAATAAATAACCATTATTAATAAATATAAAGTTAATAATATAACAATTAATCCTTTAACATTTAATTTTCTTTTAACAACAACCTTTTTATCCATATTCATTCCCACTTAACTATTATTTGTTCTAATTCTAAATCAATATTATTTCTTTTCTTTATTTCTTCTTTAATTAAATTAATTAAGTTTATTATATCACGACTTTGGGCATTTTGGTTATTTATTATAAAATTAGCATGTTTATTACTAACCATAGCATCATTTACTTTAAATCCTTTTAAGCCTGCTTCTTCAATTAATTTACCCGCGGAATAACCTTGAGGATTCTTAAAGACACTTCCCGCATTCTTTGTTCCTAAAGGTTGCGTTAATTTTCTTTTTTGCATATTAGCTTTCCATATTGCCTCAGCTTCTTTAATAGATCCCTTTGTTATATGAAAAGATGCTTCTAAAATAATAACTTTTCTTTCTTTAAATTCACTCATTCGGTAGCTATATTTTATTTGCTCTTTTTTAAGTTCCACAATTTGATTGTTTTCATCAATAAACTTAACTGATATTAAATCATCAAATATAGATGAAGAAAAGGAGCCAACATTACCAATAACCGCGGCGCCAATGGTTCCAGGGATGCCATATAAATTAACCATATTAACAAATGATTCTTTTAGTAATTTTTGAATAACACTACTTAATAGAAGCCCCGATTCAGCTTTAACAACATTATCCTTTATTGTCATTTTATTTAATTTATCTAACTTAATTATTACTCCAGAAAAATCATTATCAGGAAGTAAAACATTTGTCCCACTTCCTAATACATACCAAGGAATATCATTATTCTTTAGATACTTTAATAAATCAATTATTTTATCTGGAAAAACCTTTATAACAAAACGTGCCTTTCCTCCAACCCCATAAGAATTATATTCTTTTAAAGAAACATTTTCTAATACTTCACCATATTCATTCATTTTATTAAATTCCTTATTTCTTTATATATAATATCCGTACTACTTTCTTTATTTAATTTATTTAAATTATTTACCATTTCTCTATATTTAAATTCATTATTTAATATTTCATTAATTGCAACTTCTATTACTTCCACATTTAAAGATTTTTCTTCAATTAACTCAGCTACCTTTAAATTAACTAAATCAAGAGCATTATAATATTGATGATTACCACTGACATAAGGACTAGGTATTAAAATACTAGGTTTTCTTAAAGCTAGTATTTCACTAATGGTTGATGCTCCTGCCCTTGATATAATTAAATCACATTCTTTAAATAAACCTGCTAAGTTATCGATATAAGGCATAACTTTAACATTTTGAGGAAAAACAGTATCTTGCACAAATTCATCATAATTATTTTTTCCTGTTATAAATAAGACTTGATAATCCTCAGAACCAACCACAGTTAAAAACGCTTTAAACTTTTCATTTATGGTTTTACTCCCAAGAGAACCCGCCACGATCACAATTAATTTTTTATTTTCTTTAAAACCTAAACTTTGTTTGGTTATTCTTGGTGCATCTATAGCTCTATCTCCACAGGGATTTCCTGTATAAACAATTTTTTTAGCTCCTTCAAAATAAGTTTTAGTATTAGGAAAAGATACTCCCACTAAATCAACTTTTTTACTTAACCAAATATTGGCTTTCCCAGGGATACTATTTTGTTCATGAATAAAGGTTTTAATCCCTAATTTTTTTGCCGCGGCTAAAACCGGATAAGTAACATAACCACCTGTCCCAATGACCACATCAGGTTTAAATTCTTTCATTATCTCTAAACATTTCTTCGTTGCTTTCTTAATTAAAAATAAATTTTTAACATCTCTAATTAATTTTGTTTTACTAAAACCATATATTTCTAATTCTTCATATTTTAAACCATATTCAGGAACAATATCTTTTTCCATTCTATTATGTGTACCTATATAAAGACATTCTAATTTAGCATCTTTTTCTTGAAACTTCTTTATAATACTTAAGGCTGGATAAATATGTCCTCCTGTTCCACCTGCTGTAACGATTATTTTCATAATATAATCACCCTTACTTAATTATACAATATATTTAGGATATTTAATATTAAATTTTATTTTTCTAATAACCAATCAATAATATTTTTATGAATTATACCATTTTGAGAATAATCTAATTTATCTGTTGATATAACATATTTAGGATAATAATCTTGAATATTATCATAAGCCCCAAATTCTCTTTCTTCTGTTTCTTTATTTGCAAGAGTAAATGCGACTTGATAATATTCTTTTTGATTATATTTAGTTGCAATAAAATCTATTTCTTTTCCATTATTATTACCAATACTTACATCATATCCTCTTAAAATAAGTTCATTATAAACAATATTTTCTAAATAAGCTCCATATTGTGTTTTTTTATTAATATTTAATATTTGTCCTAAACCTAAATCAGTTAAATAATATTTATCTTTTCGAGATAAAATTCTTTTTCCTCGAACATCATAAGCTGAAGCTTTACTCATAAGTAATGCTTCTTCAGCATAATCTAAACATTCATAAATTGTTTTCGAAGAAACAGGAATTTTTTCTGTTTCAAAAACACTCATCATATTAGATGGGGAAAATGTTTGACCAGGATTTGTTACTAAATATTCCATCACTCTTTCAAATAAAGCAATGTTTTTGATTGAATTTCTTCTTACAATATCTTTTAAAACAATAGAATCAAAAACATCTTTTAAATATGTTTGCATTCCTTTTATTGTTGGAAATGAAAATCTTTGAGGTAAACCACCCCATAGTAAGTAATCATTAAAGGCATCTTCTATTTCTCCTTTTTCTTTTAACTGTTTATATTCTACAACTTCTTTAAAACTAAATGGAGCAATTTTAAAAGTAACATATCTTCCTGATAAAAGTGTAGCTAACTCTGAAGATAAAAGTTTAGAATTAGAACCAGTTACAAATATAGAAACATTTAAAGTTGCTTTAAAAGAATTAATAGCTCTTTCCCATTCATCTAGCATTTGCACTTCATCAAATAATAAATAATATTTTTCTTTATCTTTAATTTGTTCTTTAATATATTTATTTAAATCTAAATAATTTTTTATAAAAGAAAATTCAATATCTTCAAAATTAATATATATAATATGATTATCTTTAATATTATTTTCTTTTAATTCTTCAATTATTTGAAGTAATAATGTCGATTTACCACATCTTCTTATTCCTGTAATTACTTTAATTATATCCATATCATAAAATTCTCTAATTTTAGCTAAATAATTTTCTCTTTTTATCATTTATTCTCACCTAAATTAATTATATAATTAATAAATTTAAAAATCAACATATTTTCCTACAGGAAAATATATCTTAATTTTTACCCTTATATTTTCCTAATTAATCATTTTTAGAAATATTTAAAATAATACCAATACTGGCCATACTAACTAAAAGAGAAGATCCTCCGTAGGAAAAAAATGGTAAGGTTACACCTGTAACAGGTAATAAACCAATAACAACAGCAATATTAAGTAAAGCTTGCCCAATTATACCTACACCTAAACCAAAGCTTAAATATTTAGCAAAAAGGTTCGTTGATTTTAAAGATATTTTAACAATACGATAAAATATAAAAGCAAAAAAGAATGTAATTAAAAGAATACCTAAGAAACCAAATTCTTCGGAAATAATAGAAAAGATAAAATCAGTCTGAGGTTCAGGTAAATAAAATTGTTTTTGCCGAGATTTTAAGAAACCTTGCCCTAAGATACCCCCAGGACCAATGGCATAAAGAGACTGTATGATTTGATAACCACTGCCTAAAGGATCACTCCAAGGATTTAAAAAAGCAATAATGCGCATCATTCGATATGGAGCCACGATAATAAGACCTACTATTCCTAGAATACCTAATAAACCTATTTTTACAAAAAAAGATAATTTAACATTAGAAACAAAAATCATAACAATTAAAGTTAAAACAATAACCATGGCTGTCCCAAAATCTGGTTCTAACATTATTAAAAGAAAAAATAAACCAATAACAAGTAATAAAGGAAGAACTCCTTTTTTAACATCTTGCATAATTCTATTATTACGATCTAAATATTTAGAAACATAAATAATTAAACCTATCTTGGCAAATTCACTAGGTTGAATACCAAAGCCCCCGAAGCCAAACCAACTTCTCGACCCATTACGGATACTTCCAATGCCAGGAATTAAAACTAATATTAAAAGAAGAAGAAAAATTAAAAGAATTAAATTAGCTTTTTGATAATATATTTTATAATTAATATGAGATAAAATAAACATAATAAATAAACCAAGAAGAAAAAAGATACCTTGAGCTTTAACAAATTTAAATGGATCTTGAAAACGATATTCTGCCCATATACTACTAGCAGAATAAATCATAACAATACCAAATAAAGCCATACTTATAACCATTATAATTAATAATTTATCTGTTTTTTTCAAAGAAAATACTTCCTTCCTATATAAATTTTATTATAAAAAGAAAAAATTTTGCTTAAAAAAAACAGTATTTAAAACTGTTTAATTATAACCAAACACCATAAGTGATTGCAGCCATAGCTAAAATAAAACCAACAACCCAAAATAACTTAATAATGTCTTGTTCTTGCCAGCCTAATTCTTCAAAGTGATGATGAATTGGGGCTTTCATAAAAATCTTTTTATTAAATTGTCTAATAGAAATAATTTGAATTAAACTACTTAATGTTTCAATAACAAAGACACCTCCAATTAAAGCTAAAGATAATTCATGTCTGGTAATAATTGCAATACTTGCTAAAGCTCCACCTAAAGCTAAAGAACCTAAATCACCCATGAATATTTTAGCTGGATGGGTATTAAAAACTAAAAAGCCAACTAAAGAACCGACTAAAAGAAAACAAAAGATAGCTATTTCTTGATAACCTTCTAACCAACCACAGTTCCAAGCAATAATACCAAAGGCAAAAAATGCTATCGCGGATAATCCCGCGGCAAGGCCATCTAATCCATCAGTTATATTAACCGCATTAGTTGTTCCAACAAGTAAGAATAAAATAAATAAACCAAATGTCCAACCTAAAGGAATAGCTAAATTAAGAAAAGTAAACTTTAAAGTTGAATCTCCACCTGCTTTCATAAATAAATAAAAGAATACTAAAGCTATAACCATTTGAATTAAAAATTTAGTAACTAAAGATATACCATCATTATTATGTTTTTTTATCTTTAAATAATCATCTATAAAACCAAGTAAAGCATAAGATAAAAAAACAAATATAATAATAATTAAATTATAACTTATACTAATACTACCTCTTAAATAAAGCGCTATTAAAGAAATAATAACTGGAATAATAAATATTACTCCTCCCATTGTTGGTGTTCCTTCTTTTTGTAAATGTCTTTTAGAGATAAATTTACTAACAGTTTGGCCAAAATGGAATTTTTTAAAAAGAGGAATAATAATTAAACCAGTTATTAATGATAAAACAAATCCTAACATTAAAGCCATTGTTGCTTTAGCAAGTATCAACATATTTAACACCTTCCTTTTTTATTATAACATAATTTTAAACTTAATTGAGCATTAATGTAACAGTTGATGCTTCTTTGACATACATACCAGCTGCTGGTGCTTGATAAACAACTGTTTCTCCTGATCCTGAATATTCAATATTAAATCCTTTTAAAGCTTTTTTAGCTTCATCTTTAGACATACCTACAACATCAGGTAAAATAACATATTTTGTATCTAACCAAGTATATTCTTTAGGAATAACTTCTTTAGATGGAGATATATTAAATATATCTATCGCGGAAGAAAAAATATTTTTAGCTATGGGAGCGGAGACTGTACCTCCATATTGAACAACATTTTTGGCATTATCAATAGCAACATATAAAACAAGCTCAGGATCATCTGCCGGAAGAAAACCTATAAATGATAAAATATATTTACTAGCCGAATAAACACCATTTTCAACTGTTTGAGCTGTTCCTGTTTTACCACCAATACGATAATTTTCAATATAAGCATTATGTCCTGAACCTTTAGCTACCACATTTTCTAAAGCATAACGAACTAATTTAGATGTTTCTTCACTAATAATTTGTTTTTTCATAACAGGAGTTATATTTTTAACAACTGTATTAGTTTCACTTTCTAAAAAATTCTTTACCATATAAGGCTGATATAAATAACCCCCATTGATTGCAGCACTAACCGCGGTTATTTGTTGAATTGGTGTCACGGATACCCCTTGCCCAAAGGCAGTTGTGGCCGTTTCAACAGGTCCCATGTTTGCTACTTTAAATAATATTCCTGTTGCTTCCCCATTTAAATCAATTCCAGTTTTTTGCCCAAAGCCAAATTCATGAATATAATTCATTAATTTTTCTGTTCCTAAAGTAAAGCCAATATTAACAAAACCAGGGTTACAAGAATTTTCCACCACTTCTAAATAACTTTGCATGCCATGTCCCCCATGTTTCCAACAATGAATAGTTGCTCCATCAACATTAATACTTCCTGTATCATTATATGTTCCTTCAAATAAATTAATGGTCTTTTCTTCTAAAGCTGCAGTTAACGTAATAATTTTAAATGTAGCTACCATTTATCGTTTTAAAAATTAGAGAATAAAATTATTTATTCTCTAATTTAAAATCTAACATATCTTTTGCCATCATTTCATATATATCTTGTTCATGTTTTATTGTATCTATTAAAAACATTTTATCTTCTTTATAATTTTTTAATCCCCGCATATAATATGGTTTATCTTGATCAAGAATAATAAATGGCATAATATTATTTTTTAAACATTCTTTAAACATAATCATTCTTCCAACTCTACCATTACCATCACCAAAAGGATGAATAAGTTCAAAACGATAATGAAAATCTATAATATCTTCAATAGTTACTTTTTTTAAATTATTATATTCTTTTAATAAATGATCTAAATCTTTTTCAACATCTTTAGGAGAAGAAGTATTTATAATATTAATTAAACCAATTTTATTAGGTACTACTTTAAATCCTCCTACATTATAACGGGGATTTTCTTCATCGGTTGTATTTCTTTTTAAAATCATATTCATTTTAATCATTATATCTTTATTTAATTTTTCATCAATAATATCTAAACAATAATCAAAAAGCCGAAAATGGTTTTTCATTTCAATTAAATCATCAAGTTTAATTGCATCATCACTTTTGGGAATAAATGAATCTTCTGTAAATATTTCTTCTGTTTCATCCTCTGTTAATTTACTCCCTTCTATTTTATTAGAATTATAAGCAAAATTAACTTGCGAAAAATGATATATATTTCCTTTAAACTTTGATTTTTTTTGTTCTATTAATTCTTTTTTAATATCTGCTATATTCATTTTTAACCTCTTTTTTATTATAGCATTAATATAATTATAAATCTATTTATATTCAATATAAACATTATAAATAAACTTATTTTTTTCTTTATCTTTTCTTATTATTTCTTTAGAATCATATTTTATATTTTTAAAAAGTAATTCTTTCTTTTTTAAAATATTTTCTTCATTTGTTAAACTTATCATTATATCTAAAATAATATTATGACGATCATTATTAATTTTACTTACGATAATATTTTTAACAAATTTACGTATATAATTCTCTAAAGAACCTGTTTCTATTTCTTCGGTAATTGAAGAGGATAATAATTTAAGATCTTGATGAGAAGTTAATTCTATTTGTTTTAATAAATATTCTTTTCTTTGTTCTAAATTATTTAATTTATTCTTTAATGTAGTAAATTGTTCTTTTAAATCTTCTTTTTTTATTTCTCCATTAAAAGCTAAATCTAATATAAAAGACTTTTTATTTTCTATTATTTTAATATTATTTTGTATATCTTTTAATTCTTTTTGATAATCATCTATTTCCCCATTATTTTTATATAATTCTAGCATTTCATCTCTAATTCGATCTTTATGAGGAATTATTTCTTGAAAGATATTTTTAAGAATATGATATAAATCAGCCTCGCTAATAATAGGAGATGCACAAGCATCTAAATTATACTTTAAATATTTACCACAGCTCCATGTTGGTCTATTCTTTTTTCGATTATTAGTTCTTTGATAATTAGTATGATGTTCTTGACAATATATTTTAGAACTTAAAGGATATTTTAAACCACCAGTATAATAATTATGAAGAGAATAACTTTTGGTTCTATTATTTAAAATTAAGTTAGCTTTATCCCATAGTTCATTTGATACAATTGCTGGGATAATGGTATCACTAGATTTATAAATAACTTGTTCATTTTCCTTAATCTTTTTTCTTTTTTTAGTTCTATAATCTAATACTTCTGTTGTTTTTCCTCGATAGTAACCTTTATATTTAGGATTTTTAATTATTCTTTTTAAAGTATCTTTATCATATATATTACCTTTTTTATTAAAATAACCTAAAGAAGCTAATTTCTTGGCTAATTTATAAAAACCATATTCACCTGTTGCATATAATTCATATAATTTTTTAATAAATTTAGCTTCACTTTCTACAATAACTAATTTACAATGATCCTTTTTATAACCAATTATATTAGAAGAACCTAAAACATGACCCTTTAGGATGGCTTGTCTATGCCCAAATTTAATTCTAGAAGATAATTTTTTAGATTCATCTTGAGCTAAATTAAACATAATATTAAGAATTAATTCGGAGTTAGAATCAAATGTATTTAAATTTTGATTTTCAAAAAAAATTCCTACATTAGCCTCTTTTAACTCTCTTATATAATGAATACTATCTTCTAAATCACGAGCAAATCTTGATACTTCTTTCGTTATAATTAAATCAAATTTATGATTCTTAGCATCTCTAAGCATTCTTTTAAATCCTTCTCTATTTTTGACTCTAACTCCAGATATACCTTCATCAACATAACCTTTAACATATGTCCAATTAGGTTTAGCTTTAATATAATTTTCATAATAAGCTAATTGATTATCTAAAGAGTTTAATTGCGAGTCACTATCCGTGGATACTCTTGCATAAAAACATACTCTAAGAGGTATATTATAAATTTTTTCCCCATTCATAATAAGTTTAGAAGTTTCAATAAAATTCATTTTCTTTTCCTTTTATAATAATTTTAATTTATCTAAAAGTAAATCATTTACTTTATGAAATGTTTTTTCATTAATAATATTATTTTTATATAAATTATTATTAATTATAATTTTTAATTCTATTATAAATATTTTATTATTTATCAATTTAATCACCATTAAAAAATATTCTTTATAAATAAATATTATGTTTAAAAATTGGAGGGACAATTTTAAATGTTGAACCTGGTTCAAAAGTCATCCAAATAGGTAAATTACGATTAATAACATCACTTGGAAAAACAGCATAATTATTCGGATCAAAACTAGGACGACTAGCCATAGCTAAGACTTCTCCTGTTTTAGGATTCATGGCTAAAGCAATAGCTCTAGCTGCATTATATTTACTCATAGCATTATCAAGTTCATTTTCTATAGCTTGTTGTAAATCTAAATCAATAGTTAATTGTAAAGTTATACCTTTAGTTGGTGCTTCATAAACTTCGGCTAAATCAAGTTTATGACCTTTGCCATCGGAAAAATATTTAATGGAGCCATCTTCCCCAGTTAAATAATCATCATAATAAAGTTCTAAACCAGATAAACCTTGATTATCAATACCAACATAACCTAAGACATGACTAAGTAAATCGCCATAAGGGTAATATCTTTTGGATTCTTTAACTAAATAAACACCATCTAGTTTTAAAGCATCAATTGCCTCGGCTACTTCATAACTTAGTCTTCTTCCCTCAGGATGGACTCTTTCAATTGATGTTTTTTTCGTAATATGTTTAAGCATATCCTCATAACTACAATTTAAAATATTGGCTAACTTTTTGGCTGTATTCTCTGGATCAGTTACTTGACTAGGAATAATAACTAAAGATGTGGTAGTAATATTCGTGGCCAAAACTTTCCCATTTCGATCCACGATATCGCCCCGATCAGAAGCAATAGGTAGTTTTCTACTCCATAAAGACTCAGCCAAAGTATTTAATTTTTGATAAGAAAAGACTTGAATATAAAATACTTTGGCAATACAAATAATTAAACAAATAATAACAACTAAAAAAACATAACGCACTCTTGTATGAATATTATTATAAAACATAAATAATCCCTCTTTTAAATTATATTTAGAAGAGGGATTTTAATTACTTGATAGCTAAAGAAAAATCTAAAGAAGAATAGCCATCATATAAAGTGCCAGGAGCTATACTTTGAGCATTTATATAACCATAGTTACTAAAAGAACAAGGAATACTTGCTAAAGAACAATAAACTTCGGCATCAAGTTTACTCCAATTAGTCATATCAGGAATAATAATATTAGAACCATTAGTTACTAAAAATAATTTACCATTTACAAATATATTATTATTTTTTAAAGGATATTGATTAATAATATAATTACCATCACCAATAGTTATAATATTAATATTTTTATTTTCTAATAAAGTTTTGGTGGTATTTAAATCTTTACTAATATAATTATCTATACTAACTAATTTTTGTTCTGTATCTTCATTACCTTTTTGGGTTAATTTAGCATAACTTGCTATTTCTTCAATAGCCGTGGTAATTGGTTCAGCAAAGTTTCTTGGTTTACTATGGATTCTTTTCGCGGCAACATAAACAATATATTTAGGATCATCTTCAGGGAAAATACCAGCAAAACTTTTAATATTTTCATATTCCCCACTTATATAACCTCCATGCGGAGAAGCTATTTGCGCTGTTCCGGTTTTGCCCATTAAACTAACATTTGGTACTTGCCACATTTTAGTTAAACCAGCGTATATAACATTATGCATTAACTCATGCATTTTATTTACCGTATCTAAACTATAAACATTACCAACAACTTCTCTTTGCCCTTCAAAAGTAACATTACCATCACTATCAACTATTTTATCAACTATATAAGGTTTAATAATATTACCATCATTGGTCATTGAACTTAAAGCTTGAAGTAATTGCACTGGGGTTACACTAACCCCTTGACCAAAGGAAGCATTAGCCAGTTCTGTTTGATATTTAAAAGAAATATCGCCGATAGCTTCATTGGATAATTCAATTCCTGTTTT
Source organism: uncultured Bacilli bacterium (assembly GCA_947629305.1). Lineage (GTDB taxonomy): Bacteria > Bacillota_I > Bacilli_A > RF39 > UBA660 > Onthocola_B. The sequence continues at coordinate 19,484 of CANRDD010000018.1, forward strand.
CGTCCCAAAGCCAAGTTTTTGATAATAACTACTTAACTTAGATGTCCCAAGGTTAAGAGCTAGCATCGTGGCTGCGACATTTGATGAATAAGCAAAACCTGTATCAAAACTAATAACACCCCAGCCACCTCTTTCCGCATCTCTAATCGTGGCATCAGCAACATCAATAGAACCTGATTTATAAGTTTTAGATCCATCATATTGTCCTTCTTCAATACTAGATGCAAAAGAAAATATTTTCATAACTGATCCAGGTTCATATTGATAAGATACTAAAGGATTCATATAACTTGTAATCGTATTTGTATCATTAGGATCAAAATTAGGGTTAGTAGCACTAGCAACAATGGCTCCTGTTTTTGCATCCATCACCGTAAATACTGCCCAATCAATATTATAATCACTATATTTTTTTACTGCTTTCTCGGCGATTAACTGAATATTAGAATCAATAGTTAAATATATATCTGATCCATCTTTAGCTTCTTTCGTATCACTTAATGTATTAGGTATTTGATAATCACTTGCCGTATATTTTTGATATTTAGTATAACCATTAGTTCCTGCTAAAATATCATTAAAATAAGATTCTATTCCTAATTCTCCTTTTATTTGTCCTTCATCATTCTTTTTAGCATAACCAACTATATATGAAGCAAATGTTGACATATCATAATATCTTTTTGTACTAGTTATAAAATCTATTCCTGGTAATTCTAAAGCTTCTATTTTCTTTTTATCTAGTTCACTTAAATTTCTTCCTTTTGTTCCAAATTCTACTTGATATTTACCTTCCACATTTAAATAATTATATATTGTTTCTTCGGGAATATCTAAAACTGTTGCTAACTGTTTAGCTGTATTTACTTTATCTACAACATGTTTAGGTTTATTTATATCTGTTGTTCTGGAAGGACTTAAATAAGCAATTAAAGTATACGAATTAACAGTGGATGCTAATAACTCACCATTTACATCATAAATAGATCCTCTTGATGCATATAATGTTTTACTCGCTGTTGTAATAGATGCCGCCATTTGTTTTAAATCAACTCCATCTGTTTTTTCACTTACAACCACATATATTAATTTAGCCATTGATGCCATAAATAAAAGAACAACAATAACAATAATAAAATTAGATTGTTTAATTGTTGTTCTTTTCTTCATTTATATTGCCTCCTAATCTATAGATTTTATATTACCATTATTATACGACAAACCATAGTTTTCTGCAACAGCTTCAATATTATCTAAACTAACTAATTCATCTACTTGCATACTTAAACTTTGATTAGTTTTTTCTTGACTAGCAATTCTCTTTTTTAATCTTTCTACTTCTGTATTAGTTTCACTTAAAATAGAACTAGTATAAACATTAAAAGTAGGTATAGCTAATAATAATAAAATTAATATAAAATACATTAACTTTTCCCCTTTTAAAAATTTAATCTTTGTTCCTTTCTTACTAGCCATATAATCATATCCTTTCTATTACTCTTAATTTACTACTTCTACTACGACTATTTTCCTTTAATTCATCTATACTAGGTAAAATAGGTTTTTTATTTACTAATTTAATTAAAGGTTTATATTGATCAGGTATTTCTATTAAACCTTTAACTAATTCATCAACTTCACTATATTTCTTAAAAATATTTTTAACTATCCGATCTTCTAAAGAATGAAAAGTAATAACTCCTATTCTTCCTCCTTTTTTAAGTAATTTAATTGCTTCTGGTAATACTTTTTCTAAAACATTTAATTCATCATTAACTTCTATTCTTAATGCTTGAAATATTTTTCTCTCAGGATGTTCTTTATAAAAATAATTAGCTCCAACAGCCATTTTAATTACTTCTACTAAATCGGTAGTTGTCTTAATATCTTTTTCTTTTCTTATTATAACAATTTTTTTAGCAATAACTTTACTTAATTTTTCTTCCCCATATTGAAAGAATATTTTACTTAAATTCTCTTCACTATAATCATGAATAATATCTTCAGCACTTTTTCCTTCTTTACTCATCCGCATATCAAGTGGGCCTTCATTCATAAAAGAAAAACCTCTTTCATAATTATCAATCTGTGGTGAAGAAAAACCTAAATCAAAAATTATTCCATCTACTTCCTTTATATTTTCTTCTTCTAATTTTTCTTTTAAAGAAATAAAATTACAAGGAAATATTTTAAAATTAGAGCCGATTTTCTTTAATTCTTTTTCAGAATAACTAACAGCATCAGGATCTTGATCAAAAGCATATAAATAACCCTTAGATATTCTTTGTAATATTTCTTTTGCATCTCCTGCATATCCAACGGTAGCATCAACATATATCCCATCTTCTTTAATATTTAAGGAATCTATTAATTCTTTTCGTAAAACACTATAATGCATCATAACCATCACCAAATAAATTTTCTGCGATAGATTCTAAGTTAGCACTATTATCACTTAAGAACTTATTAAATTCTTCTTCACTCCATATTTCAAGTCGGTCATTTACGCCGATTATAACACAATCTTTTGTTAAACCGGCGTAGCTAACCAATGGGGAGGTAATGTTAATTCGACCGCTTTTATCGAAATCACATATAGCAGCGCCAGAAAAGAAGGACCTATTAAATGTTCGAGCATCTTTTTTTGTGAAAGGTAGAGTATTTAACTTAGCTACTAGTTTGTCCCATTCTGTTTTGGAATAAGCATAAATACATTTTTCAATGCCTCTGGCAATAATAAACTCACTGCCAAGTTCTTCCCTAAACTTAGTAGGAATAACTAATCGCCCTTTATCATCAAGTGTATGATGATATTCGCCCATCAACATAATATCCCCCACTTTCTTCCACAGTATGCCACTGCCTATCAATATAATATCAAAAGACATAAAAAAAGTAAATGATTATTTAATAACTTTTTAACCATTTACTATTATTTACATCGATCCTTTCATCAACTATTTCAACTATTATTTTTCCAACTTTTTCATCTTTTATTTTCTATATAAAAAAGCTTACTTTCTTTTTAAAAAAGAAAGTAAGCAAAGAAAATCTTGCCAAGAATATAGTGCGTGCCCTGCTCGCCTCGCACCGTAAAGTCTCGCATACACCCTAGCCAAGGAATATTGGCTTTTCA
>CANRDD010000019.1 GCA_947629305.1 uncultured Bacilli bacterium
TTGCTAAAGTTCAAAAAGCTGGTATTAAAAAGGTTGAAATTAGAAGTGTCTTAACATGTAAATGCAACAATGGTGTTTGTCAAAAATGTTATGGCCGAAATTTAGCAACTGGTAATTTAGTTGAAAAAGGTGAAGCTGTTGGTATCATGGCAGCTCAATCTATCGGAGAACCCGGAACCCAACTTACCATGCGGACATTCCACACTGGAGGTGTTGCCACTGGTGATGATATTACGCAAGGTTTACCAAGAGTTGAAGAATTATTTGAAGCTCGGACACCAAAAGGAAAAGCAACTATTGCTGAAGTAAGTGGTACTGTCATTGGAATCGAAGAACAAAATGGTAAACATAATATTACCATTGAAAATGAAGCTGGTTGCAGAGAACATATCACTAATTACAACATGAAAGTTAGAGTTTCTATTGGTGATAAAGTTGAAGCTGGAGATAAATTAACCGAAGGTGTTATTGCCCCAAAAGAATTACTTGCTGTAACGGATCCATTAACAGCGCAAGAATATATCCTTAAAGAAGTTCAAAAAGTATATAAACTTCAAGGGGTAGATATTTCTGATAAACATATTGAAATAATTGTTAAGAGAATGATTAATAAAGTTCGGATAACTGATGCTGGTGATTCAGATTTTGTCGAAGGTTTAACTGTTTCTTTAAGAGAATTTACCGATGGTAATAAACCAGTCATCTTGGCAGGTAAAGTACCGGCGAAAGGTAATCCAATTATGCTTGGTATTACTAAGAGTAGTTTGGAAACTGATTCCTTCTTATCAGCTGCTTCTTTCCAAGAAACAACAAGAGTTTTAACAGATGCTGCTATTCGTGGTAAAATTGATCATCTTCAAGGTCTAAAAGAAAACGTTATCATTGGTAAACTTATTCCAGCTGGAACAGGTTATAAACAATATAGTGATATTAAATTAGAACTTGAAAAAGATTTACTTGATGATGATGCTAGTGAAGTCTTAGAAGAAAAACTAATGGATAATGAAGAAATAAAAGAAGAAGCAGATGAATTATTTAATGAATAAAAATAAAAAAACTTTATAGGGTAACTTATAAAGTTTTTTTTAATCTGTCAAACTCGGGTTATAACATAATATAGACATTTAGAAAGTTTTTTTGTAAAATAGTCTCGTGATTATTTATGAAAAAGTTAGATATTATTTATGAGGATAAAGATTTTTTAGTAGTTAATAAACCCGCGGGTTTACTTACAATTAGTGATGGTAAAAGTAATAATACATTATATAGTATGGCAAGAAGTTATGTAAAGGGACAAAATCCTCATAATAAAATATTTATTGTTCACCGTCTAGATAAAGACACCAGTGGGGTTATATTATTTAGTAAGAATGAAAAAATAAAATATTTACTCCAAAATAATTGGGCAGATTTAGTTAAAGAAAGATCTTATGATGCTATTGTGCAAGGGAAAATGCCAAAGAAAAAGGATACGTTAATAAATTATTTACAAGAATCTAAAACACATCAAGTATATGTCACCAATAATAAAAGATTAGGGAAAAAAGCTATAACTAGTTATGAAGTAATAAAAGAAAATAAGAATAAATCTTTATTAAAAATAAAGATAGAAACAGGGCGAAAAAACCAAATTAGATGTCAACTTTCTTTTATTAATCATCCTATTATAGGTGATAAATTATATTATAAAAAGGATAAAAGACTTATGCTTCATGCATCTAGATTAGTTTTAATTCATCCTTTAACTAAAAAAGAATATGTTTTTGAAGCAGCATGTGAATTTGCGAAAATATAAGGGTTATGTTAGAATATTAACAGGAGTTAAAATGTTTAAAAAAGTATATGTAGAAATAACAAATAGTTGTAATTTAAATTGTTTTTTTTGTATAGGAAATAAAAGAGACATTAAATTTATGAAAGAAGAAGAATTTAAAATTATTTTAGATAAATTAAAAGGATATACTAATTATTTATATTTTCATCTTTTAGGAGAACCTTTACTTCATCCTAAAATAAATGAATATATTAATCTTGCTTCTTTAAATAATTATTTAGTTAATATTACTACAAATGGGTATTATATAGATAGAGTAAAGGATAATAAAAATATTAGACAAATTAATATTTCTTTACATAGTTTTGATGAGAAAAGAATAGATTTAGATACTTATTTAAATAATATCTTTACTTGTACCGATATTTTAGCTCAAAATACCTATATTAATTATCGTCTTTGGGTTAAAACAAAATATAAGAAGCAAATAATTAATGCTTTAGAAAAAAAGTATCGAAAGAAAATAAATGGTCATACCAAGTTAAAAGAAAATGTCTTTATTGATTTTGATAAAGAATTTACTTGGCCAGATCTAAATAGACATTTAAATTTAAAACAAGGAAAGTGTTATGCCTTAAGGAATCAATTAGGTATTTTGGTTGATGGCACCATTGTTCCATGTTGTTTAGATGCATCTGGCGAAATTAATCTTGGTAATATCTTTACATCTAATTTAATTGATGTTATTAATAGTTCTAGATATCAGTTAATGTATCAAGGTTTTCAAAAAAAGCAAAAGATTGCAGAATTATGTCAAAATTGTGATTTTCTAAAGTAGTTTTATATGGTATGATAATGGTGAGGTAAATTATGAATGAAGTAGAAAAGAATATGCAAAGTCATAATAAATATTTAAGTAAATATGCTTGTTTAGATCAAGATGCTATTTATTTAAAAGAAAATGATGAAGATATTAGAACTCCTTTCTTCAGGGATATTGATCGCATCATTTATACGCTTTCTTTCATGCGTTATGCGGATAAGACCCAAGTATTTTCTTTTAAAGATAATGATCATATTACCAAAAGAATGCTCCATATTCAGTATGTTAGTAAAATAGCTAGAACTATTGGTAGAGCTTTAGGTTTAAATGAAGATTTAATTGAAGCTGCATCATTAGCCCATGATCTAGGTCATACTCCCTTTGGTCATGTCGGGGAGGCTATTTTAAATAAAATATCTTTAGAAGCAGATGTTGGTTATTTTAATCATAATATTCATAGTGTTAGATTACTTAAGGATATTGAAAACTATGGCTATGGTAAGAATATTACATTGCAGACTTTAGATGCTGTGATGTGCCATAATGGGGAGTTTTTAAAAGGGGAATATCGACCCAAGCCAAAAAGTAAAGAAGAATTTTTAGAAGAATATCAAAAATCTTATTCTAATCCTAACATTATTAATAATTTAATTCCGATGACTTTAGAAGGTTGTGTTGTAAGAATCTCGGATATGGTAGCATACTTAGGTAAAGATATTGAAGATGCTATTCGTTTAAAAATAATTACATCATCTTCTGTTCCTTTAAAAATAGTTAATGTTTTAGGTCTTAATAATAAAGATATAGTTAATACTATTACTTTAGATATTATTAAAAATAGTATTAATAAACCTTATATTAAATTAAGTAATGAAGTATATGAAGCAATGCAAGAATTAAAAAAATTTAATTATGAAAATATATATATGCATAGTTATACTAAAGAAGAATTAGAAAATATTGAAAAAGGATTTAGATTATTATATCAAAAATATTTAAATGATTTAGAAAATAATAATATAGAATCAAAAATTATTTCTTCTTATTATAATAATATGAATGAAGAATATCAAAAAAATAGAAAAGAACAAATTGTGATTGATTATATTGCTGGAATGACTGATGATTACTTCCAAAAAGAAGTTAATAATATTTTAAAAATTAATCATAATAATAGTGAGGTGGAAAATGACTTATAAAACTTATAATTGTAATACATTTAATGTTTATACTTTAAAAACAGATTGTTTTAAAACTTGTCATATGGAAATAATGTTTAGTAAAAAAATAAATAAAGATACCGTATATGAAGATAATTTTTTATGTGATATGTTATGTGAAAGTAGTAAATTATATAATTCTAAAGAATTATCAATTCATTTAGAAGAATTATATAAAACTATCTTTTATGGAGTAACAAGTAAAACAGGATCTTATCTTAATACAACTTTTATTCTTGATTTTATTAATCCTGAATATATTGATGAAAAAGATTATTTAGAAAATGTTTTAAAATTACCATTTGATATTATTCAAAATCCTAATGTTACTAATGAAGAATTTGATTTAAATAGCTTTAATATAGTGAAGAAAAAGATTATGAGTGATATTAAAGCAACTAAAGAAAATCCTTTAAAAATGGCATTTCAAAAAGCTATGAAAGCAATGGATAAAGATAGTTTAACATCTGTCCAAATCTCAGGATCTTTAGAAGATGTTGAAAAAATAACACCTGCATCATTATATCAAAGATATACGGAATTTTTTAAAGAAAATACTTGTAATATCTTTATTGTAGGTGATGTTGATATGGATCAAGTAGTTTCTTTAATTAAGAAATATTATAAGAATAGAATTATTCCAAGTAATATTGAAGGATTATATGTTGATAATAAATTAAAGAGTAAAGTTTTAAATGCATCTGATAATAGTGAATTTATTCAATCAACTTTATTAATGGTATTTAATTTAGATCAATTAACTAAAAAAGAAAAAGATATTACAATTCATATCTTTAATTATATCTTTAGTAATGGAGGATTAAAATCTAAATTATATGAATGTTTAAGAGAGAAAAATTCTTTATGTTATAGTGTTAATACAATGTTTTTAAAATATGATAATTTATTAGTATTAAGTGTAGGATTAGATAAAGATAATGTTAAAAAAGCTGTTAGTTTAACGAAGAAATGTTTAAGAAGTATGATTAAAGGGGAATTTAGTATGGATGATATTGAAGATGCTAAAAATAATATTACTTTATCATTAGATTTATGTTTAGATAATAGTATAGCTATTATTAATAATTATATCTTTAATATCATCGATGATTTACCTTTAGTAGATGAAAGAAAAAAAGCTTTTCAAGAAGTAACTAAAGAAGATGTAATGAATCTTGGTAAAAAGATAAAATTAAATACAATATATACGTTATATGGAGGTTAAAAGTGGAAGAATTAGAATATAAAGGTTTAAAAGAAAAATTATATGTTCATACGAATCAAAAAAGTGGTTTAAAAACTTATATGTGGGTTAATAATAAAGCTCATAGTAATTATTTTTCCTTATCAGTTCCTTATGGTTCTTTATATACTGATTTTAAAATTAAAAATAAAAAATATCATGTTCCTAATGGATTAGCTCATTTTTTAGAACATGTTAAATTTAATGAAACAGAAGATTTTACTGCCCATGATTTTTTCTATAAAACTGGAGCTGATGCTAATGCTTTTACTACATTTAAATATACTTCTTATACTTTATTTTTAAATCATAATTTTTCGGAAAATTTAACTCATTTATTAGATTATGTATTTAATCCTTTCTTTAGTAAAAAATTAATTCAAAAAGAAAAAGGTATAATTATGGAAGAAGCTAATATGACGAAAGATGAAGTATATAATGAAATAACTTATAAACATTTAAGAAATATTTTAGTTAATTCTAATTACCGTAATAGTATTACAGGAGAAGCAGAAGATATAAAGAAAATTACCGCGGAAGATTTAGAAGATGTCTATTATAGTTTTTATTCTCCCCAAAATATGTTTTTATGTCTAACAGGTAATTTTAATCCTTATGAAGCAGCCAAAATAATAGATGAAGCTATGGATCAAAAGACCTTTAAACCATTTATTAAACCCCAAATAATGATGCCTAAAGAACCTAAAGAAGTTGCTAAAGAATATGAAGAGGTAAATTTAAATGTGGGGGAAGAAAGAGTAAGATATGCTTTAAAAATAGCTCGTAATAGATTTAAAAATATTGATGATTGGGAATTATTAACTATTTTAAAAATAATGTTTAATTTAAATTTTGGAATAACTAGTGATTTTAGAGAATCATTAATTAATGAAGGTTTAATTCAAGAAATATATTCTGTTGTGCAATTATTAGATGATTATATTATAGTTAATATTGTTGCCGCAAGTAATTATCCTGAAGAATTAATTAAAAGAATCGAGGATAAATTAAATAATATTAATATAAATGAAAAAGATATTAAAAGAAAATTAAAAGCTAATATAGCTACTTTAATTTTAGATTTTGATGATATTGAAAGTGTTAATAATCGTTTAAGTTCTGATTTAATTAATTTTGGGGAAGTAAATATAGATATATTAAATAAATTAAAGAATTTAAGTCCAGATATGTTTGCTAAAGTTTTAGAAGAAATAGATTTAAAACATAAATCAATATTAGTTATTAAACCAATAGAAAAGAAAAAAGAAAGTAAATAAAAAATCAACCAAGATTAAGGTTGATTTTTTACTTACTATCTATTATAGAATTCAACAATTAATTGTTCAGATATTTCACTGTTAAGTTCACTACGATCAGGAATACGAACATATTTACCAGTTAAAGTCTTTTTATCCATTTCGAGAAAAGCGGGAACATTAACATTAAGTTCAAGAGCATCTAATATTGCTGGATGATTCATAGAAGTTTCTTTAACACTAATAATATCCCCAGGTTTAGTCGTATATGATGGAATATTAACTTTTTGACCATTAACTAAAATATGACCATGGTTAACAATTTGTCTAGCACTACGTCTAGTTCTAGCCATTCCTAAACGATAAACCATGTTATCAAGACGAGATTCAAGTAAAACAAGTAAATTTTCCCCAGTGATACCTGGCATTTTACTAGCTCTATTAAATGTTTTATGGAATTGTTTTTCATTTAAACCATACATAGTTCTAACTTTTTGTTTTTCTTGTAATTGGATTCCATATTCACTTAACTTCTTCCGGTGATCTTGACCATGTTGACCAGGAGCATAAGCTCGGCGTGCTAAGTCTTTCCCATTTTCTAAAGTAGAAAATTCATATCTTCTTGACTTCTTATAACGAGGTCCTGTATATCTTGCCATAATATTTCTCCTTTCTTAAATATTTTTGCAAACATTTAAGAGCTATAAGTTTTAAGTAGGGAGTTTAAATAATTTCCCTAGGACAGTCTAGTTACTTTATGCCATATTAGGTTTAAACACATTACTAAAACTTTATAGCACTGCCTAAATAACTTGCAGAAATATTATATCTAAAGTATATGTAATTGTCAAATAATTTAAGCTTTTTAGGTGGGGCAAAAACCTTTATTTATGCATAATTTAAAATGAAGGATGTGTTATTTTGAGATCTAAAGATATGAAAGAAAATAAAAAGGATGATTATGGTTTAAAGTATATTGATGAAATGGGTTATGGTTATAAATGTAAAAGATTTAAAGTTAAATATCCTGAGCAAAAACAGGATACGCAGCCAGGACTTGAATATTTAATGAAACCAAGACCTATTTATGATAATAAGGATTACAAAGCAAGTGAAAAATTAAAGGATAAAGTAGCGATTATAACCGGAGGAGATTCAGGGATAGGAAGGGCAGTAGCTTTAGCTTTTGCTAAAGAAAAAGCTAAAGTTGTTATTGTTTATTATGATGAAGATATTGATGCTTTAGAAACTAAGAAAGCTATTGTTGATATAGGAGGAGAAGTATATTTAATTAAAACAGATTTAAAAATAGCTTGTAATTGTGAAAAAGTAATAGAAGAAGTATATCAAAAATATGGGTGTATTGATATTTTAGTTAATAATGCTGGGGTACAATTTCAAGCTAAAAGTTTATTAGATATTAGTGATGAACAATTTGATTTTACTTTAAAAAGTAATATTTATTCTATGTTTTATTTAACAAAAAGAGCTTTAAAATATTTAAAGCCAAATGCTAGCATTATTAATGTTACATCAATTACAACTTTCTATGGGGAACCTGAGTTAATTGATTATGTTACTAGTAAAGGGGCTGTCGTCGGCTTTACCAGAAGTTTAGCCACATCTCTTGCCCCAAAAAATATTCGAGTTAATGCCATTGCCCCAGGCTTTTTTTGGACACCTTTACAACCAGCCTGTTGGGAAAAAGAAAAAATACCAACTTTAGGTGCTGATAGCCCTATGGGAAGAGGCGCGGAAACATATGAAATAGCCCCTTTATTTGTTTATTTAGCTAGCAGTGATTCTTCTTATGTTACAGGGCAAGTTATGCATATTAATGGAGGAGAATATAAAGGATAAATTTTTGGTATGGTTAAAAAATATTTTGCATATGTTTAATTAGGAAGGTGATATTTAAGTGGCAAGTTTTAAAGAAATAGTAACAAAAGCCGTGATAGGTAAAGGTAAAAAAACAAGTAGTAATAATTTTACTCTTGAACCAGAGCAAAGTCCAAATACTGTGCTTGGATGCTGGGTTATTAACCATACTTTCAGTGGTAGTAAAAATGCCAGTGGTGGTGTTGATATAACGGGAGCTTTTGATGTTAATGTTTGGTATTCCTATGATAATGATTCCAAGACAGCCGTGGCAACAAGCCGGTTTAATTATAATGATAGTATGAATGTTCCTTTAAAAGAGGATAGTAATATGGCTAATGCATCGGAGATTATTGTCCGTTGTTTAAAACAGCCAACCGTGGCTAATGTTAAAGCTGAAGGTGGCGTAGTTAATTTAACTATTGAAAAAGAATTAGGCGTGGAAGTTGTTGGCGATGCAAAAGTTAAAATAAGTGTGGAAGATGATGAAGATGATTATGTTGAAGTATATGATGAAGTTAAAGATGAAGTATTAGATAATATTGATCAAGATTATTTAAATAAGTAGCATTAATTTGCTTCTTTTTTTATTTAATAAGTTTTATTTTTAGTGTATAATAACATAAGAAGGGAATTGATTAAAATTGTTAAAATTAAAAGATATAACAAAAGATTATATAACTGATTCTTTAGTGGTTAATGCTTTAAAAGGTATTAATTTAGAATTTCGTAAAAGTGAATTTGTTTCTATATTAGGTCCATCTGGATGTGGAAAAACAACTCTTTTAAATATTATTGGTGGTTTAGATAAATATACATCGGGGGATTTAATTATAAATGGTATTTCGACCAAAGAATATAATGATCGTTCTTGGGATACCTACCGGAATCACCGAATTGGTTTTGTTTTTCAAAATTATAACTTAATTCCACATCAAACAGTTTTTGCTAATGTTGAACTAGCTTTAACTTTATCTGGTGTTCCTAAGAAAGAAAGAGTGGCCAGAGTTAAAGAAGTATTGGAAAAAGTTGGTTTATTAGATCAAATGAATAAACTCCCTAATCAAATGAGCGGAGGACAAATGCAAAGAGTTGCTATTGCTAGGGCCTTAGTTAATAATCCGGATATTTTACTAGCTGATGAACCAACCGGAGCTCTTGATTCCAAGACTAGTGAACAAGTCATGGAAATACTTAAAAGTATTTCTCAAGATAAATTAATAATCATGGTAACTCATAATGCGGAATTAGCTAATAAATATTCATCAAGAATAATTAATTTAAAAGATGGCGAAATAACCTATGATACAAATCCCTATGATAGTAGTTTATTAACTATTGAAGAAGAAGTTAAAAATGATAAAAAAACATCTATGTCTTTTAAAACAGCTTTATTATTAAGTTTAAATAACTTATTAACTAAAAAAGGAAGAACTTTTTTAACTTCTTTCGCGGGTTCCATTGGTATAATTGGTATTGCTTTAATATTATCTTTATCTAATGGGGTACAAGAATTTATTAATAAAATAGAGAAAGAAACTTTGTCGGGTTATCCTTTACAAATTGTTAAAGAAAGCGTGGATATGTCAGCCATGATGGAAAACTTCATGGGTAGTAAAGAGACTAAAGAATATAATGATGATTTAATTCACTCCGTAAATATCTTAGGAGATATGTTTACGTCTTTAAGTAATGAAGTTGAAAGAAATGATTTAAAAAGTTTTAAAACCTTTTTAGATAGTAATAAATCTAATATAAAAGATTATGTTTCGGATATAAAATATTCATATAATGTTCAACTTAATTTATATAAAGATGAAAAGGATAAAGTAGTACAAGTAAATCCGACGACCATCATGGATGCCTTTGGGATGTCTTTAAATGGAATGTCTAGTATTTATAGTTCTTATATGTCTAATTATGATGTTTTTTATGAAATGATTGATAATGAAGAATTATTAAAACAACAATATGATTTAATTGCTGGTTCTTGGCCTAGCAATTATAATGAAGTTGTAATTCAAGTTGATAAAAATAATCAAATATTAGATTATACTTTATATAGTTTAGGTATTTTAGATCAAGATGAATTAAAAAATCAATTTGTTAATATGACAACTGGAAAAGAAGTTACTTTTCCATCTACTTCTTATAAAAAAGAAGACTTACTTAATTTAAAATTTAAATTAGTATTAAATACAGATTATTATCAAAAAGTAAATGGTATATGGTTAGATAAAAGAAATGATCAAGACTATATGCAAAAAGTATTAGATAAGGCTGAAGAAATAAAAGTTGTGGGAATTATTAAACCAAATGAAGAAGCCTTTGGTACTAATAGTTTTGCTGGGATGGTTGGTTATACTCATGAGCTCATGGAACATTTAATTACGAAAATTAATGAAGAGGATATTGTTAAAGAACAACTAAAAAATCCTGAAAAAAATGTTTTCACGGGTCAAAAATTTAGTTCTCATGCCTTTAATTATAATGATTTATCCGCGGAAGAATTGAAGTCTTTGCAAGGTTTAAGTCCAGCTGAATTAGAAGCTTTAATGCAAAGTTATAGTAATATGACATCTAGTTATGAAGAAAATTTAACGAAGTTAGGTATCGCGGATTTAACTGATCCAGATACAATTTCGATTTATCCGAAAGATTTTGATGCCAAAGAAAAAATCGTGGATATAATTAATGATTATAATAAGGATAAAAAAGAAGAAGAACAAATAAGTTATACGGATATAGTTGGCGTTATGATGAATAGTATATCCACGATTGTTAATGTTATATCTTATGTTTTGATGGCTTTTGTTGCTATTTCTTTGGTGGTATCATCAATTATGATAGGTATTATTACTTATATTAGTGTCTTAGAAAGAACGAAAGAAATAGGAATATTAAGAGCAATTGGAGCTAGTAAAAAAGATGTATCCCGTGTCTTTAAAGCTGAGACAATTATTGAAGGAGCATCATCTGGCATATTAGGAATAATTGTGACAATTATTTTAAATATTCCCATTAATATGTTAATTAAACATTTAGCTAATATTTCTAACGCGGCTGTTTTACCAACTCTTGGAGCTATTATTCTCATCTTAATAAGTATTATTTTAACTTCTATTGCCGGATTATTACCAGCTAAATTAGCTAGTAAAAAAGATCCTGTCATTGCTTTACGAACAGAATAAAAATAATTAGCACTTTCACTTGACAAGTGCTAATTATTGTAGTATATTATAATTGTTGATGGAAAACATCAACATAAAAACATTTTGTTTAACATAAAAAATAAGAAAGGAAGATGATTATTTATGTTACCAGGAAGAATGTTTTTTGATGATATGTTTGATTTAAGTACAAGTGATGATGCCAGAATGAAATGTGATATCTACGAAGAAGGCAATCAAGTATTTATTGAAATGGATGCGCCAGGATATCAAAAGAGTGATATTAAAGTTGAATGTAATAAAGGAAATATTACCATTAAATTAGAAAAAGAAGAAAAGAAGGAAGAAAAGAAAAAATATCTTCATAAAGAAAGAAGATTCTATGGAAAAATTGAAAGAACTTTCCATATTGAAGATATAGATGAAGATTCTATTAAGGCTCAATTTAAAGATGGTATATTAGTTATTACGATTAATAAAATTGATGAAAATAAAAATAAAAAACTAATTACAATTGATTAATTAAAAAAATAATCTTGGGTAAAAATACCAAGATTATTTTTTTAATATTTAATTTTTCCCTTATTTATGGTATTATTTAAATGCGAGGTAGGTAGTAATGAATAAGAAAAATAAAATATATATTGTCTTAATTATTGTATGTACAGTTTTAGTAATGATTATATGTGGAATAATGGTTTATTTAAAGAGTAAAAATAATAATAGTATATCTGATGCTCTTAAATTTAAAAAAGAATATGAAGCATATAATTTAGTTGTATCTAATGAAGTAACTTATCGAAAATTAGATATTGATGAAAATAATCCTATTATTTATAAGACACCTAAACAAATATTAGATGTTTTAAAAGAGGATACCGCGGTTATATACTTTGGTTTTCCAAATAATAATTTTGCTAGAGAAAATGTTGAAATATTTTTAGAAGCAGCCAAAGAAAAAAATATTAAAACAATTTATTATGTTAACATTGCGGGTATTCGAGATGAATATGAAGCTAATGGAACATTATATCCAACGAAAATCAAAGAAGAAGTGCCAGCATATACTGATTTACTTAAGTTTTTTGGCGATAACTTAGAAGATTATTATGTTGTTGATCCATCAAATGGTTTTGAATATGCCGCGGGTGTTAAAAGATTATGTGCGCCAACTGTTGTTATAACTGATCATGGCGAAATTAAAGATATATATGCATCTAATTATGATTTAGAATTAAATTTTACTGATGGTTTAACTGATGAACAAAGAACATTATTTAAAAATAAATATTTAGAAATGTTTTCTTATATTAGTGATAAAGAAAATGTAACTTGTTCGATAAATGGTTGTTAGTTATTATTATTTATAGTATAATTATTTTAGAATGAATAGGGTGAAGAAATATGGCTAAAAAGAAAAAAGTAGTAATTGTTGATCAAGAATTAACACCAACTGTCTTAGCTAACTTTGGCAAAAGAAAGTTTCCTTTAATTGGCGTTATAATCTTAGTTATTATCTTTGGAGCAGTTATTTTTTATTTACCAGATATCTCGGTATTATTAGATAAATATTTACCTTTTTTAGGAATAACAACTCCCGAAGGTTATTATAAAGAACCAAGTAATAATCCTAGTCAAAAAGAAGAGGAAGAAACAGTTATAGATGAATATCAATATACTGAGGATTTAGCTATTGAAGAAAAAGATTTTATATTAAATAATTTTGTTTTAAAAGAAAATAATATTTTAGCTATTGATATTAATAATAAAAATTCTATATCTTTAAATTTAAATGATTATAATTATTATTTACAATTATATAATAGTGAAAAAACATTATTACAAAGAATTAAATTTGATGATATAATTGTTAATGCTAAAGGAAGAAGTACTATTGAATATAATTTAAATAGAACAGATATAGCTTATTTTACTTTTTTTGAAATAACTCCAGATGAATATCCAGCTTATATTCCTAATCAAAATTTAGATAAAGAAGCAACTCTTATATGTACTAAAGATAATAGAAGAATTAATTATTTATTAAATGATAATAAATTATATGCTATTGAAGATATAATTACTGTTAGTAATACTGATCCTAATTATGCAAATCTTTATACTAATTATCAAGCTAATATGACTATTTATAATAATATTCCTGGGGTTACTTCAACTTTAAATGTAGAAGAAGGTTCTTTAAAATTTTCAACCTATATTAATTTAAATGCCTTAGGTACAAATAATGTTAATGAAATAACATATCCTAAAGATACTGATGCGAAAATAATGAATTTTGAATTAGCTAGTAAAGGATATGAATGTAAGTAGGGTGGTTTTATGATTTTTTGCATCAATGATTTTGAAGGTCCATTAGATTTATTATTACATTTAGTTAAAACAGCTAAAATGGATATTTATGAAATAGATACAAAATATATAATAGATGAATATTTAAAATTTATTAATTCTTTAGATAAAGAAGATTTAGATAATGCAAGTGAATATTTAGTCATGGCTTCTGAATTAATTCATTTAAAAAGTAGATTATTACTTAATTTAGATAATAAAGATGATGAAGAAGATGATAGTGAATATAAAATTAAATCAGAAGAAGATTTAAAAAATAAATTATTAGAATATGAAAAATATAAAAATATAACAGAAGCTTTAAAAGAATTAGAAGAAAAAAGGAGTGAATTTTTTACTAAAATACCAGAGAATTATCATAATTATGAAGAAGAAAAGAAAAGTGATGGTTTTCAAGAAGATGTTCAGATTTTAAAAGAAGCCATGGTTTCTTTACAAAAAAGAATGTTTTATCAAAAACCAATGACAACTAAAATTACGAGAAAAGAAATAAGTATAGAAGAAAGAAGTAGTTATATAAGAGATATTTTAAAAAAAAGAAAAGAAGTTACTTTTAGTTCTTTATTTACTTCTTTTTCTAAAGACCTTTTAGTAGCTACTTTTCTAGCTATATTAGATATGTGTAAGAATAAAGAAGTGGTATTAAAACAAGAACAAAATTTTAGTGATATATATATAATGAGGAATAAAAATGAATAAACAAGCAATATTAGAAGGTCTCCTTTTTGTGGTAGGTGATGAAGGTTTAACTTTAGATAATATTTGTGAATTATTAAATATTGATATGTCTGAAGCTAAAGAATTATTAAAAAATTTAAAAGATGAATATAGTCAAGATAAAAGGGGAATAAGAATCTCTTTTTTAGGGAGTACATTTAAATTAACAACTAAACAAGAACATAAAGAATATTATCAAAAATTAATTACTACTAAAGAAAATAATACTTTAAGTCAAGCAGCTTTAGAAACTTTAGCTATAATTGCTTATAATCAACCTATAACAAGAATTGAAGTTGATGAAGCAAGAGGTATTAGTAGTTTAAATATGATTAGAAAATTAATGGCGAAAGATTTAGTTAAAGTTGCTGGAAAAAGTGATTTACCAGGTAAACCTAATTTATATCGAACAACAAGTGAATTTTTAGATTATTTTGGTTTAGCAACTTTAGATGATTTACCTAAACTTGATTTACCTGATGAAAAAAATGATGAACAAGAATTATTTACTTCCATTTATAAAGAAGAAAATAATTGCGAAACAAATTAATAAATGCTATACTTAATTTGTTAGTTGCCTGTATGGCGAAATTGGTAGACGCGATAGACTCAAAATCTATTTTTCTTTTAAGAAAGTTCCGGTTCGACTCCGGTTACAGGCACCAAATAAATTAATTAAATCCCTTAAATTAAGGGATTCTTTTTGTGCAGACAATGTCTGCACTTTTTTGCTTTTCTTATTTCTTTTTTAGGAAACTTATTTCTTTACATATTTTGAACTTTTTTAAAGGGAACTTTCTATTTAATTTTTTCAATGTTTTTATATATAGAATTATGATAGAAAGATTTATGAAAATATTTTTCTTATTATATAAAACGTGCTATAATCAAGATGGAGTAAAAGAGTTATGAAATTAGTAGAAAAATATAAAGATGAATTAATAAGATTATTATTTTGTTTTAGCATTGCTTTTATATCCCTTTTAATTACAAGTAAAAATTCTTTTTTATATCCTTTAAATGATTGGGTAGATGCCAATGCTTTCTTTACAACAGGTAAAGCCATGGTCAGGGGTGTTGTTCCTTATTTAGATTTATTTGAACAAAAAGGACCATTTTTATATTTAATATATGGTCTAGGATCTCTTATATCATATAAATCTTTTTTAGGAGTATTTATTTTAGAAGTTATTAATTATACAATATTTTTATATTATTGTTTTAAAACAATTAATTTATTTTTAAAAAAATCTTATGGTTATTTAATTTTACCTGTTTTAACTTGTCTTTTAACAACAAGTTATGCCTTTGCCCATGGAGGTGGAGCCGAAGAATTTGTTTTAAGTTTATTTGGTATAACATTATATTATTTCTTTTATCATTTTAAAAAGGAAGAACTTAATTATAAACAATTATTTTTAGCAGGTTTATCAGCCGGACTCATTCTTTTAGTAAAATATACTTTATTAGGTTTTTGGTTTATATTCATGGCTTCCATATTCTTTTCTCTTCTTAAAGAGAAAAGAATTAAAAAAGCTTTTCTTGCTTGTTTAGTTTTTCTTCTTGGTATGTTTCTTCCTCTTATTTGTTTTATTATTTATTTTGCTCTTCATCATGCTTTAAAAGAATTTATTGATGTTTATTTTCTTTTTAATATGACAAGCTATGGTGATGTTAAAACAAGTTTTTTCACAAGAATAACAAGACTTTTACAAGGTGTATTAAATGCCTCCTTCCATAATGGTATTATTATTTGTCTTTTATTCTTAGCATCTTTTATATTAATCTTCTTTTTAGATTTAAAAAAGGAGGCTAAAATATCTTATATAGTATTAGAATTATTTACAATATTAGGAATATATTTTGGTTTAAGATTTTATCGTTATTATTTTTTTCCTTTAGAAATATTTATATTAATTAGTTTAATTAGTATTTGTTATTTAATTAATAAAAAAATAAATATAAATAAATATAAATTAAGTTATATTATTATTAGTATTTTAAGTTTATTATTAGTTTATGAAGGAGCTAATTATAAAGATATGTTATTTTTAAGAAAAGATAATATGTTTCAATATCAATTTTTAGATAATATGAAACTAGATTCAGAAGCAACATTACTTAACATGGGTTATTTAGACTGTGGTTTATATACCACAAGTGGGATTATTCCTTCTACCTATTATTTTCAAGTTCAAAATATTAGTTATGATGATTATCCTGATTTATATTTAAAGATGCAAGAATATGTTAAGAATAAGAAAATAAAATATGTAATATATTTTACGAAAAAAAGATTAGAAGAAATAAAGATAGAAGAAAAAGAATTATTTTTAAATTATGAATTAATTAAAGAAGCAAGACAAAAGTTTCAAGGAAAATATATGAATGCTTATTTATTAGAAAGGATTTGATTTAAATGAATATTTTATATATGGTTTTACCTTGTTATAATGAAGAAGAAGTATTACAAGAGACGGCTAAAGTGTTAAAAGAAAAATTAAATACTTTAATAAAGAATAAATTAATTAGTAAAGATAGTAAAATAATGTTTGTTGATGATGGATCAAAAGATAAAACATGGCATATTATTAAAGATTTAACTAATAAGGATTCTATATATGCTGGAGTTAAATTATCTCATAACCAGGGGCATCAATTTGCTTTACTAGCAGGATTACTAAAGGCTAAAGAAAAAGCGGATATTGTTATATCTATGGATGCTGATTTGCAAGATGATATTAATGTTATTGATGATATGATCAATAAATATCTTGATGGTAATGATATTGTTTATGGTGTTCGAAGCTCTAGAAAAAAAGATACCTTTTTTAAAAGATTTACCGCGGAGTTCTTTTATAAATTTATGTCTTTTTTAGGTGTAGATATTATTTATAATCATGCTGACTGCCGGCTTATGAGTAAAAGAGCTTTAGATGCTTTAGAAGAATATAAGGAAGTTAATTTATTTTTAAGGGGTATAGTTCCTTTGTTAGGTTTTAAAAGTACCATAGCTTATTATGAAAGAAATAAAAGATTTGCCGGAGAAAGTAAATATCCTTTAAAAAAGATGTTATCTTTTGCTTTAGAAGGAATAACATCTTTTAGTATTAAACCTTTAAATTTAATATTAGGAATAGGGATAATATTTTTCTTAATTAGTATTATTATGTTTATTTATCTATTAATTAATTTAATTATAGGTAATATAATTAATTCTAATCTTTTATTAATTATCTTTTTATGTTTCTTTAGTTCTATCCAATTAATAAGTTTAGGAATTATAGCTCTTTATTTAGGAAAAATATATAAGGAAGTAAAACAAAGACCTCGATATATTATAGAAGAAGTAATAGATTAAGAACTTCTTTCTTTTTTATTTTTTAATTGGTATAATAAATGTAATAATTCTACTAGGGAGGTTAACATGAAAAGGGTAAAAAAGAATAATAAAGAAAATAAATGGGGGAAAAAAGATTATATTAATTTAGGAATACTTACTTTAGGATTTATCATTATTCTTTTAGGTATTATGAAAAAGGGGAGTTTATTAGCTTCATCAACCGACTGGCCTAGTCAATATTCGGCAATTCTAGATTATTTTAGAACAAATTTTTATCATACTCATGATTTATTTCCTGACTTTGCCTTTAATTTAGGAGCTGGAGAAAATATCTATAATTATTCTTACTATGGTTTATTAAATCCAGTTTTTATGTTATCTTATTTATTACCATTTTTAAAAATAGAATATTTTTTAATAGGTATAACTATTATATCTATATTATGTAGTATATTATTATTTTATAAATTTTTAAGAAATAATAAATATAGTTCTTATATTAGTTTAATTACTAGTTTTATTTTCATGGGATCAACATCATTAATATTTCATATGCATAGACATATTATCTTTGTTCAATATATGCCATTTTTAATACTTGCTTTCATGGGTGTAGATAAGTATTTTAAAGAAAATAAAAGTTATTTACTTACTTTAGGTATTATAGGAATGATTTTAACTAGTTATTATTATTCTGTTGGAGGTTTAATAAGTATTGTTATCTATGGAATATATGTTTATTTAAAATTAAATCGTAAAATTAATTTTAAAAAGTTTCTAATAGATGGTTTAAAGTTTATAAAACCTATTATAATAGGTATATTAAGTACCATGGTTTTATTATTACCAACCTTTTTAGTTATTATAAATGGTAGAGAACCAGTTAATGTTAAAATAGCTTTAAAAGATATTTTATTACCTAGTTTTAATTTAAATTATGTTTTATATAAAACATATGGAGTAGGTTTAATAAGTATTGTTATTATAAGTATAATTAATTTATTTTTTAAGAAAAAAGAAAATATCTTTTTAGGACTTATCTTAAGTTTATTTATTATTTGCCCTTTGTTTGTTTATTTATTAAATGCTGGTATGTATTTAGATGCTAAAGTCTTAATTCCTTTTCTTCCTTTATATACTTTAATTATAGCTATATTCTTAAATGATTTAAATCTTGATAAATATAAATTAAAACCAGTTTTAATTATTAGTTTAATTATTTTAACTATAGGATCATTTAAAATGGGTATATTAAAATATGTCTTATATTTAGATACATTGATAACTACCATAGCTTTATTAATTAGTTATAAATATCATAAGAATATTATTTTAGGACTTACTTTATGTCTTATTTCAACTAGTTTTACAATTTATGCATCAAGAAATGATAATTTAATTAATTATGACTCTTTCATGGAAAATAATTATGGTAAACAAAAAGAATTAATTAATAATATAACAAAGGAAGATCAAAGTATTTATAGAATAGCTAACCAAGTAAGTCCCACGACTAATACCAATAGAATCTTTAGTAATATTAATTATTATCAAACAACTATATATTCATCTACATATAATGTCTTATATAAAAAGTTTTATTATGATATTATGAATAATCCTTATCAAAGCCGTAATGAGTTTATCTTAAGTGCTCCTAAAAACTATCCTTTTTTATTACTCATGGGACATAAATATTTATTAGATACAAATACTTACATGGGTTATTTAGAAATAGATCATAAGGATAATTTAAAATTATATCAAAATGATAATGCTTTACCTATAGCCTATGCTAGTAGTTCTTTAATTAATTTAGATTATTTTAATTCTTTAAATTATCCTTATAATCAAGAAGTAATATTAAATAATATTATTGTTTCTAATAAAGGTAAAAATAATTATCCTTTACATTTAAAAGAAGTAGAATTAGATTTAAAAAAGGATGAATTAGCTAAATTAAATTATAAAAAAACAAATAATGTTTATATCTTTAATTTAGATAATAATAAAACTATTAATTTACCTTTAAATAAAGAAATAAGTAATAAATTATTATATATTCATTTTGATTTATTAGAATCTAATTCTTGTGATATAGGAGATATATCAATTACCATAAATGGGATAACAAATAAATTAACTTGTGAATCATGGAAATATCATAATCAAAACTATAGTTTTGATTATGTTATAGCAACAGATAAAATAGAAAATTTAAATCTTAAATTTTCTAAAGGTAGTTATAAAATAAAGAATATTAAATTATATACTTTAGATTATGGTTATGTTAATAATTTAAATGATAAAGTAGATCCTTTTATATTTGATTATGATAAAACAAAAGGTAATAATATTGAAGGAAATATTAATGTTACGAGTGATGGTTATTTTGTTTTAAGTGTTCCTTATGATAAAGGATTTACAGTTTATGTTGATAATAAAAAGAAAGATTATGAAATAGTAAATACAGCCTTATTAGGTTTTCCTATTAGAAAAGGAGAACATCATATTAAAATTGTTTATCATGCCCCAGGAAAAATGTTTGGTTTGATATTAAGTGGAATAGGTGTAATAATATATATAGAAGAAATAATAAGAGAAAATAAGAAAGGAAAGAGAAAATAATGAAAGAAGAAATAATAGCAAGTAAGAAAGGATTTATTGCCGCGTTAGATCAAAGTGGAGGAAGTAGTGCCAAAACATTAAGTTTATATGGTATAAATGAAGACATGTATCATAGTGAAGAAGAAATGTTTGAAGAAATCCATAAAATGAGAAAAAGAATTATAACTAATAAAGTATTTAATAATAAATATATTTTAGGAGTTATTATCTTTAAAAAAACAATGGAAAGTAAAATAGATGATTTATATACCGCGGAATATCTTTGGGAAGAAAAACAAATACCAACCTTTTTAAAAATAGATGTTGGTTTAGAGAATATAGATGGGGGAGTACAAGTATTAAAAGATATTCCTAATTTAGATGAAGTATTAGATGAAGCTATTAGTCATGGTGTAGTGGGAACAAAAATGCGTAGTGTTATTCATGAATATAATGAATATGGGATAAAAAAAGTAATTGAACAACAATTTAATTTAGCTAAAAAAATAATGAATAAAGGTTTAATTCCGATTATTGAACCAGAAGTTAGTATAAAAGCATTAAATAAAGAAAAAATAGAAATGTATTTAAAAGAACAAATAAAAATAGAATTAAAAAAATTAAAAAGTAATGGTAAATTAATATTTAAATTTACAATACCTAATAAAGCTAATTTATATGATGAATTATTAAGAAACAAAAATGTCTTAAGAATAGTAGCTTTATCAGGAGGATATAAACAAGAAGAAGCTTGTAAATATTTAAAAGAAAATAAGAAAATGATTGCATCATTTTCTAGAGCATTATTAGAAGGATTAAAATATAATCAAAGTGAAGAAGAATTTACCAAACAATTAGAAAATTCTATTATAAATATATATAATGCATCTATTAAAAAGAATTAGATTATTTGTAAAATAATTGTAAAATATGTAAAGTAATAAAATTAATTCTTGCAATAAAATATATATATATACTAATACTAGGGAAAGGTACTCCATAGTACTTTACATAATTCCTAGAAAAGAGACTATATTTTATGAAAGAAAAAAAGAATTTAACATTAATTATTATAACAATTGCTGTAGTCTTAGCAGCCATAGCAGGAGCAACATTTGCTTATTTTGCTGCCCAAGTAGGTGATGGAACAGATAGCCAAATTGATGCCGTATCAGGTACAACTGATTCATTAATGTTTGAAGTAGGTGATCCTTTTTCTATTGATGCTAATCAAGAAAATTTTGCTAAGGGAGAACCTAACCTTCAAGATAGAACAACGGCAACAGCAAGACTCGTTGCCAATAATACAACCAATAAAGCAACAGCTACATATTATGTCTATTTAGATATAAGTACTAACGGATTAATATATACTAAAGAAGGAGAAGAACCTGAATTAGTTGTAAGCATTAAAGATCCAGATGGTAATTATTTAACAGCATTACCTGGGTTTACAGGTAAAACAACAGATATAGATATCTATCAAGATGAAACAAGACAACAAATAGAACAAAGTGGTGTTAAAGGATTTGATATAACAGGAACAACAGGAGTAATACCAATTGCTTTAAATTATCAAATAGAAGTAACAGATGAAGATTTAGATCATACTAAAGAACAAACATGGGAAATAGTATTAACATTAATAAACTTTCCAGAAGATGAACAAAATGATAATACAGGAAAAAGTGTAGAAGCAAAAGTAATAATACAAAAAGATAAGATGAAAGAAAAAGCATATCATGAAACATGTGAAGCAGGAACACTAGCATGTGAAATAGCTAAAAAACAAGGAACAGAATTAGGAAGTGGTTATCTATACTATCATGATCCAGATAATACTCTAGCAGGAGGATATGGAGCAGCAGATGGAAGTTATAGATATGCAGGAAACGAACC
>CANRDD010000020.1 GCA_947629305.1 uncultured Bacilli bacterium
TTCTTCTCATTAATACCACGAACCTTTTACTATTTAAAAATATCAAACCATAATCTAAAAGTCAACCTTAAAATAATTTAAAAAAATCCCTTAGGACTTTTAAAAATTACTTAATATTAATATTTATTATTTTGATAATAACTCTTTCTCTAAATATATACCTTATTTAACAAAATTTTATGGATTATTCTAACAAAAGAAAACCCCATAAACAATTAAGTTTATGAGGATGAAAAAACATTGTTTATTATCTCTTACTAAATTGTGGAGCCCGACGAGCTTTTTTAAGACCATATTTCTTTCTTTCTTTAACTCTTGGATCTCTTGTAACAAATCCTGAAGTTTTAAGAATATGTCTATAGCTATCTTCTCTTGTTTGATCTGTATTAGCATCAAATTTAAGTAATGCTCTTGTTATAGCAAGTCTAATCGCACCAGTTTGGCCTGAAAAACCTCCACCTTTAACTGTAACATCAATATCAAATCTATTTTCATTATTAGTTGCTACAAGGGGTTGTTTTAAATCCATAACTAATGTTGCAAATGGCATATATTCATTTACATCTACACCATTAACAGTAATATTACCTGTTCCACCTGTCATTCTAACTTGGGCTACAGAACTTTTTCTACGGCCAGTTGCCGTCCAAACTTGTTTACTCATGAATATCCTCCTAATTAAATTTCTAATGCTACTGGTTTTTGGGCAGCATGTTTATGATCAGATCCGCGGTATACAAATAACTTCTTACCCATAGCTCGACCAAGTCGATTATGAGGAAGCATTCCCTTCACAGCTCTTTCAACCATTTCTTCAGGATAATCTTGAAGCATTTCTTTGGCATTTCTTTCCCGAAGTCCACCTGGATAACCACTGTGATTATAATATTTCTTATCTTCTAGCTTTTTCCCAGTTAATTTAACTTTATCAGCATTAATGATAATAACATAATCGCCACAGTCAACGTATGGTGTGTAAGTTGGTTTATTTTTTCCACATAAAATATGAGCTACTTTAGTTGCTAAACGTCCTAAAGTCTTTCCTTCTGCATCAACTACATACCAATTTCTTTCAATGTTTTCTTTTGTTTGCATAAATGTTTTCATTTTTTAAATCCTTCCATTATACTTCCTTTATTTAATTTTCCCACGATTAAATAAATTCCATAAATAAAATGTACCGATTAAAATTATATGTTAAAACATGGTAAATGTCAAACTTTTTAAACCACTTTTAGGGCAAATTTTGTTATTTTTTTAAAAAAATAGACTTTTACCATTTGCAAAAAGGACAAGTTGTACATATTTTAATATTGAAAGGATTGATTAGAAAAATGAATAATAACATTCAAAGAGCAAAACAATACATTGATTGTTATAATCAAAATTATCCCCAACGGGGAGGATGCTGCTGCTTTCCAACTATAATTTTGCCAACTGGCCCAACTGGTCCAACGGGAGCAACAGGATCAACAATTACAATTGGAACAACTACAACAGGAGCTCCTGGAACTGATGCAGAAGTTGTTAATGTTGGAACACCAACAAATGCAATATTAAACTTTACAATACCCCAAGGTCCAACTGGACCAACTGGTGCAACTGGAGAAACAGGACCAACTGGACCTACCCCTCGATTGGATAAATCTTCTATTTACTAAAGTATTATTTTTAAATGTTTTAAATATATTTATACTACCCTATTTTATAAGGAGCTATATGAAAAAAAATCTTAAAACTAATTTTAATTACATTGAAAAATTTAAAACTAATAAAAAAAATCTTACAGAAGAAGACTTAAAAATTATTTTCAATAAAAAGTTTTTTCAATATATAAAAAGAATAAATAATGATATAAAATAAATATTTATTTTAATTCATCCATCATTACTTTTTTTATAAAATCAATATCTGTAAAAAATAAATTTAATCCATTTTCTTTTAAAGCAAGAATATATTTAAAATCTTTAATAATTTCTCTTTGAACTAGTGATGAAACTTTTACAAATTTACCATCTATAGTATGCCTATTTTCAATATATTTTTCTAATGTTGGAAAAGCATTTTGAATAAGTATTGCTTCTTCTGTATCTGCAATTGTTTTTATTAATATTGTTTTACAAGTACCATATCTTTTATTCTTTTTTTCAATAATTGCTTTATATTTATCTATTTTAGTACTTAAAGGAATAAACCATAAAATCCCTTTATCTTTAATTGCTAAATATGAAGGTCTAGAATGACCATTTTCATGATTTATCATTAACCCTTTATTTTTTAATTTATCAAAAAATTCATCTTTAATATGATATAAATATCCTGTTTGTACTTCCATAATAACGCCCCCTTTAGGATACTAAGTTAAAAAGAAAGTTCTATTAAAGAACAGAACTTTCAAACATTTGCAACTGGGATCATTTATAACTCGCACCACCCAGAAGCGACTAACATTTCTCGATTGGAATCATTTGTATCCCGCACCATCCATAAGCGGTTAACATTTAACACATTAAGGATATTTCCTTTAATGTACTAATAATATACCAATTTTTACATTAAAAGTCAATTCTTTTAACCTAAAATTTTTGCAAGTATTTTAACTTGCTATATTATTATATGTCAAAAATAAATAATTAGTTATATTTATGAATAAAATTTAGTTAAAAGGAAGATAAAATTTGAAAAATAAATTAAAAGCTGTTTTATATTTAAGATTATCAGATGAAGATCAACATAAACTTACCAAAAATGAATTATCTGAAAGTATTAAAAACCAAGAATTAATGCTAAGAGAGTATGCTCAAAAAGAAAATTTCGTAATTGTTGGTATATATAGTGATGAAGATTGGTCTGGAAGTGATGAGACTCGTCCTATGTTTAATAAAATGATCTCTGAATGTGAAAAAGGTAATGTTGATGTTGTCTTATGTAAAACCCAAGCCAGATTTGCTAGAGATGCCGAACTTATTGAAAAATATGTTCATAATAAATTTCATGAATGGGGTGTACGTTTTAAAACAGTTGTTGATCAAATTGATAATGCTAAAAGAGAAACTAAAAAAACAAGCCAAATTTTAGGCTTAACAGATGAATGGATACTTGAAGATACTTCTTTAAATATTCGGGAAACATTAAAATCAAAAAGAGCCGCGGGAAAATGTACCTCAAGTTTTACGGTATATGGCTATTTAAAAGATCCGGAAAATAAAAATCATCTAATACCTGATTCTGCTTCCGCTATTAATGTTAAAAGAATATATAATGAATATATGAAAGGATATGGCTTAAATAAAATAGCAAGTGGTCTTAATAAAGATCAAATATTAAGTCCTCTAGAATATAAAATAGCTAATGGCTCTAAACTTAAAATACCTTTATTAAAAAAATATTTTACCTATGATTATATTACTACTTCAGGTACTTATATAATTAATGTTCATTATATAAATAATACTAAGCAAATATTAAAAAATATAGTCAGTTTTAATTATATATCAACAGATATAAAATCATTTAATCATCAATATGATATTACTTTAAAAAGATATTCTTCTAATCGGACAAAAATTTATTATTCAGAAAAAGAAAATTTAGATATTAAACAATTTAATGTTGATGATTTTATTCTTATTAAAGAAAATGATCTTATTCCTAAAACCGCTACTTGTATTGCTACCTTTACAAAAGTCTTAGATCGAACCCATATTATAGATTATGAATTAGAAATAAATTTAAAAGAAAATAAACAACATATAAAATATTATTTTATTTCAAAAGGATATGCTGATAAAACAAATAATGATTTAATATTTATTTATAATATAAGAAGAAAAATGAAATGGTCAGAACAAACTATTAAAAAAATTTTAAAAGATGAAGTTTATATTGGAAATATGATTCAATTTAAAACTACAACGATAAGTTATAAAAATCATACTATTATTAAAAATGATGAAAATAATCGTATTAGAAAAAATAATACTCATGAAGCTCTTATTAATCCAATTCTTTGGAAAAATGTGCAAATAAGATTAAAAGAAAAAACAAGAAGTTTAAAAAGTGGTAATATCCACCCTTTTACAAATAAAGTATATTGTATGAATTGTCAGAAAATATTTTCTAAATGTGGAAAGAATAATAAAAATGGCTATGGATATTTATGTTGTAAAGATAAAAAAGAAAATTGGGCTAATTGTAATAATAAAAAATGGTTAAAAGAAGAAGAATTACATAATTTAGTTTTAGAAAAAATAAATAATTTAATAAATAGATTTTATGATAGTACTATTCTCTCTAAATTATATGATAAAGATATAAAGCAAAATATTTTTGATGATAATATCAATGCTTTAAAAAATGAAGAATTAAAAATTACTAATAATTTACAAAATAAAAATATTTATTTTCAAAAATTATATGAAGATCATTTATCAGGATTACTCAAAGAAAAAGAATTTTTAATTTTAATGAATCAATATAAAGATGATTATGAATTATTAGAAAATAGATTAAAAATAGTTAAAAAAGAGATTATAACTACTAATTTAAAAAAAGAAAATTTAAAATTAAAAAATAATATTTTTAAAAAAGAATATTATCTTTCTAAAATAAATATAGAAATAATTAATGAATTTATTGATAAAGTTATTGTTGGTACATATAATAAGGAAAATAATACGAGAGATATAAAAATAATATGGAATTTTACGATTTAAAAAGAAGATTTAAACAATCGAGGAACTGGACCAACAGGGCCTACAGGGCCTACAGGTGAAACAGGTCCAACTGGTCCTATAGGATTAACTGGTGAAGTTGGACCAACAGGACCAACGGGAGAAACTGGACCAACAGGGCCAACAGGGCCTACAGGACCAACTGTAAATATATAAAAGTGGCAACATTCCAAAAATTGGCTGTAAAGTAACTTGATAATTACTTTACATATGACGCATAATATTATATGATAAGTATAGAAAATTTTATTTTTAGAAAGGATTGATCAAAAATGAATAAAATTGCCAAAAAAGCTATTAAAGGAATACTCCTAGCTTCTGGAGTTGTCACGGCTGGGGTATGTACACTTGCCATTAAAAATAATAGTTTTAAAAATGAAAAAAGTGATGCCCTAAATCTTGTCGAAAACGATATTACCAATGTGGAAAATGCCAATGTTTTAGAAGAAGCTAAAAAAGAAGTTGCATCTGCTAAAGAAGAAGTAGTTGTAGCAAATACTGTTTTAGAAGAAGCAACCAAAGCTGAAAAAGAGGCTATAAAAGAAGAAAAAACGGCAACAGAAGCTTTAGAAAAAGCTCAATTAGCTAAAGAAGAAGCTATGAAGGAAGTTAAAGCTGCTAAGACTGTCGAAGAAAAAAAGATAGCTGAAGAAAAAGTTGCTGCCGCTAAAGCGGAAGTTAAAACAGCCCAAGCTAGTCAAAAAGCGGCTGCTCAAAAAGTACAAACAGCAACTGAAAATACCAAGACAGCTCAAGCTACTCAAAAAGAAGCGCAAGCCAAAGTTGAACAAGCAGAAAGTAATCAAAAGCAAGTAGAAAAACAAGTTAAAGAACAAGCCCCAACTGTTAAAAAAGCAGAAACACCAACAAAATCAACAACGAAAAAACAAGAAACTATTGTTGAACCAGAAGTAAAACAAACAGAAAAAGAACAAACACCAGCTAAAACAGAAGTAAAAGAAACAAAAAGTACTGAGGCTAAAAGCACAACAACTGCTAAAGAAGAAAAAACAACAGCAACAAGTAAACAAGCAAGTAAAGAAAAAGAAAATAAATCAAGTCAAAGAAGTTTAACACAAGAAGCTTTAGAAGCTGCTGCTCGGGCTGAACAAAAAGCTAAAGAAGAATATGAAGCCCTATTAAAAGCTCAAAAAGAAGCTGCTGATGCCAAAAAAGCTCAAAGAGCAGAACAACAAAGATTAGAAGAAGAAGCTTTAAAAGCGGAAGAAGAAGCTCGAAGACAAAGAGAATCAACAGATAGTTTAAAGGATCGTGGATTAGTAAGTGAAAATACCGTAATTGATGATCGAGAATTTACCTTTGCCCAAAAGAATGCTGACCTACCATTTGATCCTAATACAACCGATAATCCACAAAAAGTTGTCTGCACAGGTGGCCACTGTGGCAAAAATGAACAAGGTTATATTTGGTTTGCAAGATTTAAAAGTGATTATAAAATCTTTAGAGAACCCGGCTCTAGTAAATATAGTAACAATGTTTTAATTGGTCGCCGTGGTGATGTTGAATCATGGACACAATATGCCCCAGATACAATTGATGGTCATAAATTTGTCCGTTGGGAAGTAACTGATGCTGTTGAAGCTGATATTCCAATTAAAGTTTATACGGCAATATATGAATAAGAAGCTAAATGCTTCTTTTTTCTTTTTTAAAAGAATAAAATAAGAATAACAAGGGGGAAAAAACAATGGAAGTTCGTAGTCATTTTAAAAAAAGTGGTTCTAAAATAACCAAGATAATAGAAGAAATAATCAAGGATTTAGGCTAATGTATGATAACTATTTAAGATTTATTACTAATTTAAATTATGTTATTTATGCTCGTCTTTCCAAAGAAGAACAAGGAAAAAGTAAGGAAGAACAAAGCCGTAGTATTAAAAATCAAATTAAAGTATGTCAAAATTATTTAGAAGAAGAAAAAAGAACTTATCCTAATTGTCATTATAAAGAAATAGCTATTTTAAAAGATGATGGTATTTCAGGAACAACATTTAATCGGGAAAATTTTAATAAATTAATAACTTTAATTGAACAAAAACAAGTTAATATGGTTTTAACCAAAGATTTATCAAGATTAGGTAGAGATCATATTCAAACGGATGATTATTTAGAAAAATGGTTTCCAGAGCATAATGTTCGCTTTATCTCTATCATGGAAAACATTGATACCTTTGCTGATTCCTTAAGTAATGAAATAGCTCCCATCATTAATTGGAGTAATGAAAATTTTGCTAGACAAACATCTAAAAAAATTAAAAAAACTTTTTTCCAATATAGATTAGAAGGAAAATGGACAGGTGGGGAAATACCTTTAGGTTATAAAAAAGATCCTTTAAATAAATATCATTTTATAATTGATGAAAAAGGAAAAGAAATAGTAGAAAGAATATTTAAATTAGCTTTAAATAAATATAGTCCAGAAAAAATAAGTAATATTTTAAATAAAGAATGTGTCCCCTTACCTACTAGAATAAAAAGAAATAAAAGAAAATTAAATAATAATTCTTGGTCAGCTCATACCATTAAATCTATTTTACAAAATCAAATGTATCTTGGTTATATGGTTCAAGGAAAAACAACAAGATTAAATCATAAATCTTCAAAAATAATTTATTTACCTCAAGATAAATGGATTATTGTTCCCAATAAACATGAAGCTATTATTGATATAAATACTTTTAATAATGTTAATTTATTACTTAATACGAATAAAAATAAAACAATTAATTCTCCTGATTACTTATTAAAAGGTTTATTAAAATGTTCTAAATGTAAAAATAATATTAGTTTACAAACTTATAAAAAGAGAAAAATAAGATATACTATTTGTAATAAATATCGAAAATATGGTCATAAAGAAAATGGTTGTACAGCTCATAGATTTAATTATGATAAAATAGAAAATATAGTTATAAATAATTTAAAAGAAGAATGTTTATATTCTTTTGATCAAAATAAATTAAAAGAAATAATGCAAAATAAAGAAAAAGATAAAACAAGAATTAAACAAATTAAAGATAATATTCAAAAAGAAAAAAAAGAATTATTTAAAATAAAAGAACAAATTAAAGAAATATATAATGATAAATTAGAAGGTATTATTGATAAAGAAATATATCAAAGTATAAAAAAAAGTAAAGATAATGATCTATCTTATATAAAAATAAAAATAACTAGATATAAGAAAGAATTAAAAGAAATAATGATGAAAAATAATAATATTGATTATGAAAAAGTTATTTATGATTATTTAAATAAACCATCTAAATTATTAATATTAAATTTAATAGAAAAAATTTATATAAATGAAGATGGTATTATTGATATTTATTATAAAGGAAAAAAATAATGTTGCCACTTTAAAATAATTGCAACTGGCCCAACCGGTGATACAGGAGCAGCTCCTACTTTAACAGCTGGAGATGTCACAACTTTAGAAGCTGGAGAACCCGCAACGGCAGAAGTAGTTCCGTCTGTAGCAAGAGCAGATGCTCCAAGTTATGTTTTAAATTTAGGTATTCCCCAAGGGATAACTGGACCTGCTCCAACTATTACTGCCTCAGCCGTAACTGGGGATAGTGATACTCCAAGTGTTGATGTCACAGGAGAAAATGGAACTTATAATTTAGCCTTTACTCTACCGCAAGCAAGTGGTCTTAACGCCTACGGAGGTCTTTATAATGATGCTGACCAAGCCTTCACTTTAGTAGCAAATACACCAACCCAAGTTAATTTAGCAAATCCTCTTCCAAATGAGAATGTCACAGTAGGAACTAATGCTCTTACCATAAGTGAAGCTGGAAACTACGAAATAACATATAGTTTAGCAACGAATATCACTACCGCGGGAAACTTAAATGTAGAAGTGCGAAATGGAACTACTCCAATAGATGGAGCTACTTTAACTACTCCTAATGCCCAAGTTAATGACAATATTATTTATGCAGGTAGTACCATTGCCACATTAAGTACTGGTGATAGTATTAATATCGTTTTACTTTCTGATGCTACTCCAGCTGGTACTATTAACGATGCGTCATTAATAGTTAAAAAATTAGATTAAGGAAGCAATATTTTGCTTCTTTTTTCTTCTAGAAAACATATATATTTAATAGAAAGAAGGTCTATTTATAAAAATATGTGTATATGCCATATGTAAAAATGAAGAACAATTTGTTGATAGATGGTATGATTCAATTAAAGATGCAGATGCAATCTATGTTTTAGATACAGGTTCAACAGATAATACTGTAAATCTATTAAAAAAATATAATATTAATGTTACTAGCAAAGAAATAAATCCATGGCGATTTGATAATGCCCGTAATGCTTCTTTAGATTTAGTTCCCATAGATACTGATGTTTGTATATGTTTAGATTTAGATGAAGTAATGCGTCCTGGCTGGCGGAAAGTAATTGAAAAATTATGGCAAAAAGATACAACTCGTTTAAGATATATTTATAATTGGTTTATTGATGATAAGGGTGAACCAAAAATAACTTTTTATTCCGAAAAAATTCATGCCCGAAAAGATTTTAAATGGGTTAATCCTGTTCATGAAATACTATCTTGTTCTAAAGAAGAAAAACAAATTTATACGGATGATTTAATTATTGATCATTATCCTGATCGTAGTAAATCAAGATCAAGTTATCTTCCTTTATTAGAACTTTCTGTTAAAGAAAATCCTCAGAATGATCGTAATGTCCATTATTTAGGAAGAGAATATATGTACTATGGTAAATGGAATGAAGCTATTGATACTTTAATTAAACATTTACATTTAAAAAGTGCTACATGGAAAGATGAAAGATGTGCTTCAATGCGTTTTATATCAAGATGTTATCGTAATTTAAATCGTTTTGATGAAGCCCAAATGTGGTTAGAAAAAGCAATTAAAGAAGCACCTTATTTAAGAGATCCTTATGTTGAAGCAGCTATGCTTAATTATTCTTTAGAAAATTGGGATAATGTCATATATTATTTAAATGAAGCTTTAAAAATAAAAAGTAATGAAAAAACATATATTAATGAAGTATTTAGTTGGGATGAAACAATTAATGATTTATTATCTATAGCTTATTTTCATAAAAAAGATTATGATTTAGCTATTTTAAATGCTAAAGAAGCTTTAAAAATAAATCCTGATAATGAAAGAATTAAAAATAATTTAGATTTATATATAAAAACAAAAAATGCCTTATAAAAGACATTTTTTAATTTTTACTAACTTGATATAATTCAACATCAACATTAGTTTCTTGACCAAATAAATCAATAATAATATTAAGACGATTATTTTCTTTATCAATAGCATCAACTTTCCCACTCATACCATTAAATGGTCCATCAATAATATTAACTGTATCACCAACATTAAGTTCTGAATCAATATTAACTCTACTCATACCCATATTAGCTAAAATACGATCTATTTCTTGAGGAAGAAGTGGTGTTGGTTTTGCTCCTTTCCCAGATGATCCAATGAATCCCGTAACTCCAGGCGTATTTCTAACAATATACCATGCTTCATCAGTCATAATCATTTCAACTAAAACATAACCAGGAAACATTTTTTTAACCTTTTCTTTTTTAACTCCATCTTTTACTTCTACTTCAGTTGTTTCAGGAACAATTACTCGAAAGATATAATCTTGCATTCCCATTGATTCTGTTTTAGCTTCTAATTTTTCTTTAACTTTACTTTCATGTCCTGAATAAGTATTAACAACATACCATAATTTATCCATTTAAAACCACCCTTTTACAACAGACATAAGTAGTAATAATAGTTGAAAGAAAGCACATATTAATATACAAAAAGCAATAGTTGAAATAGTATATTTTAAAACTTCTTTCTTCTCAGGCCATTTAACCATCTTTAATTCTTTTTTTAAACTTTTAACATAACTTTCTTTCTTAACTTTCTTTTGATCTTTCTTTTGTTTCTTTTCCACCTTAGGTGCCTTTTTACTTTCTTTTTTTATTTTTTCTTTTGCCATCTTTAAAAAACCTCCAATTAAAAAAACACTTTCGTGTTCGTTATAAATATATTACCATTTAATTATTTATTTGACAAGCTTTTTTTAAAAAAAATTATCTAGTTTCTAAAATAAGTTTTATTTTATTTTTAATTCTATTGATTGTATTATCAATTTGCTTAGGACTTTTTCCTAAAATTTGGGATATTTGTAAATAATTAAAACCATTAGCCAAGAAAGTAAAAACATTATATTCCTCTTTAGATAAATCATTTTTTAAATCTTTAATTAATTCATTATATTCTTCATAATTCATAATTTTTTTCAAAGGATCATTTGTACTATCCGCGATTAAATCACTAAAAGTATTATTATCATAAAGATAATCTAAAGAATAACTTTGAGCTAATAATTGATTCTTTTTAGTTCCTGCTTTAATTAAAGCCTTTTGTAATCTTCTTTTGACACATAAAGCAATAAAGGTAGAAAAAGAAGCTTGTTTATTAACATTATAATTAGCTAAAGCATCACTAAAACCATATAAAGCTTCACTATAAAAATCCCGATAATCAATTTTTAATTTACTCCCTATTTTCCAATATTGTCTTATAATAGCATAAATAACATATTTATTTCTTCGAAATAATTCATTCTTAGCTTCTTCATTTTCTTCTAAAGATAAGACAAAAAGTTCTTCATCACTTACCTCAGTCATTAATTACCTCGCATTTCATAGATCAAAATTCCCGCGGCAACAGAAGCATTTAAACTTTCACACTTGGAATCAATAGGTATTCTAACTAAAACATCACTTACTTCTTTAACTAATCTTGATATTCCTTCTCCTTCATTACCAATTACTAAAACTTTTTTAGGAGCATAATCTATTTTTTGATAATCTTCCCCATGCATATCCGCGGCATAAACAAAATAACCTTTCTTTTGCAAAGTTTTTAAAGCTGAAGCAATATTACTTACCATAATAATTTTAACATGGTTAATCATACCTGCACTAGTTTTAACAACAGTATCTGTTACTTTAACACTTCGGTCTTTCGGAATAATAATTGAATCAATTCCTGCCCCAACGGCTGAACGAATAATAGCACCAAAGTTATGAGGATCTTCTAAATGATCTAAACAAAGAATAAAATTACTTGTTGCTTCATCTAAACTGTAATATTCATAATCATAAATATCAATAATGACGCCTTGATGATTTCCTTTCGTAAACTTATTTAAATGATTATTATCCATATATTCATATGTTATTTTATTATTTTGACAATACTCTATTACTTCCTTTCGAGATGTATATACTTTTTTTATTCTTTTTATATCTAATTCTTTTAAGACATTTATTCCAAATACTTGCATTAATATCACCTCGAAAATTAAATCATATTTATTATAACAAAACTTTTTTAAGTTGTAAAATATCAAAAAAAGTATCTTTATTCGATACTTTCAGGCATTATATAATTGCTGGCATTTAAACCATCTAAATTCATTGTATTTACCTCTTGAGTTGGGTTAACTGGTGGAATGCCAAGATTATTATTTTGATTAAAATTCATTTGGGCATTAGGATCTATGGCACTTGCTGTCCCTATGTCGGTATTAATATCATTTTTTGAATCCCAATAAGCAGAGACATCACAACTTGCTGAGAATGGTCTTGGATCAGGCATATCTAGCCGGCAGATCATCGGAATTTTAAAGGCTGTTCCAAAGGCAACACATGTTCCTGGTTGTAATACTTTCATTTTTTCAATAACATCCGAGCTAATATTAGGAAGCATTTCTTCAATATATTTTATATCTTTGGGGTGAGTCATTTTAAAAATTAAAAAGTTAGAACATTGAGCAATAACTGTATCACTTATTTCCACTGGTCTTTGACTTATAATATCTAGGATTACCCCATATTTCCGACCTTCTTTAGCAATACGGTCAAAAATATTATAACCAAGTAAGAAAACATCATTATCTTTTTGAACATACCGGTGAGCTTCTTCTAAAAAGATATGAAATGGTATTGTAGCTCTACTAGCATTATCTTTAGCAAAATCAAATATTAATCTTGAATATATTTTAACTAAAGCTTTCGCATAACTATCATCTAATGTTTCTAAGTTAATATTTATTATTTGCGACTTTTTATTATTATGACTAACTAATTTAGTAATAAATTCGGCTGGTGTAACATAAGTATCTCCTGTAAAAAATTTAGCCATTTCATTATGTAAAATAGTATTTAATCTAACCTTTAATAATTGGGCATCATCATGCATATTCTTATTTTGGTTAAATCCTTCACTTATTAAAGTAAATTCTAAAGCCTTAGCTAAATCTCCTAAAGTAAAAATAGCATCAGCTGGTTCTTGCATATCTTCAATATTTTCATCAATAAATTTAAGAATATATTCGGTAATTAAAACTTCTTCACCAAAATGTCCCGCGGAATCAATTAAGAAACATTCACTAAAACTTCTCGTATAACCAAGTCCTGGAATAACCGCATCAAAATTAAATTCTTTCGTATGACAAGTATCAATTATTGTAAAGATATCATCCTTTTTTTGTCTAGTTGTACTTTGACTGTAAAGAATTGTAATTAAAGCATTAGCAATAATATGATTCTTATAAGCATTAGCCTCAGGTGTGTCAACTGCGAATATCTTTGCATACTTAATAGCTCTGTCAATAATTGTTAATTGCGAATGCTTGTCAGCTTGTAAAAGAATCCCAAAATCATCAACTTTTAATAAATTTAAAGGTATATTAATTAATTCATCGGTTGAATCTTTTACATTAGCTGTCACAAATTTATAATTATAATATTCACTAATAGTATTAATACTTTTAAAAGCATTTTTATATTCTCCAAAAGAATCAAAGAAGATTAAGTTAGCATTATAGGCTAAAGCTTTTTTATTACTTAAAATATTTTGGACAATTCGCGAAACCCCACATGATTTACCTGAACCAGAATTACCAAAGATACACATATGATTAGCAAATAAATCATTAATATTTGGACAAACATAAAAATCTTTATATGTCGCACTTTTTCCTAACACAAAAGTTTTTTCTGATTCTTGCCCAACTAGTTCTAATAATTCATCTCTATTTATAACTCTAATTGTACTATTTAAACTAGCTTTTCTTAAAATTCCATTGTTATAATGACCATTTATAAATTCTCCAAGTAACCTAACTTCCATTTGGGTATCTCTAATTTCGACAATTTCCCCTAGAAGTTTTTGATCTTCATGTTCAAATATAACATGTAAATTAAGTAGATCACCTTGTGATTCTGGCGTCATACTATTTTGTAAAATAACTTTATTATCACTAATATATAAAATTTTTCCAAACATTATTATCACCCTACTATATTTTTAGTTTACCATAATTAAAATAGTATTGCAAATTCTAATTTTTATTAAATTCTTCTTCATATTCTTTAAAAAATTTATAATATACTAAAACATTAGGTAATTCTGCCCAATTTTTGGTTTCAACCGGTATTTCATCTAAATCATAAATTTTAGCATCCATTAATTTTAATAAAAATGGTGAATGCGTCGAAATAATAAATTGACAATTATAAAATCTAACAGAATCTTCAATAAATTTTTTTAATTTTAATTGATTTTCTGCTGATAAACTATTTTCTGGTTCATCTAGTAAATAAATACTATCTTCTTTTATTTCTCTTTCCCAAAACATAAGAGCTGATTCACCATTTGAGCATTCTAAAATATTATTATTCCCTAATCGATCTCTAACAAACTTAGACATTGATTTTCTTTTAGCATCATAACTTGTTTTCAATTCTTCATAATTATCAAAAGCATTTGTCCCTTCATTAAACTTATAATTTAAATATTCTTGACTTAATTTTTCTTTTTGTCTATTAACACTAGTATTAATCGAACGAATATCTAAAAGATAATCAAAAACATCATCACTTGTTATTAATTTTATTTCCATTGGTATTTCAAAAGTCATCTTATAATCACAATGTTTAACATATAAATCAAAATAAGAACCTTTAGCAATAGAAGATTTTCTTAAAGCATTTAATTTCTCAGCTATAATATTAATTAAAGTTGTTTTTCCTGAACCATTTCCCCCATAAAAAATTGTAATTTTATCAAAATCTATATTTTTTAAAGATTTAGGAGAAAATAAATGTAAAGGATAATAATTATTAAATATTCTTCTTACTTCTTCATGACATACGATATTTTCTTCTTGTTGTTCATCTAATAAAACAAAATTTTTTAAATAAACCATTTTGACCTCCTACTTCTAAACATATTATATAACATTTAGATTTAATTTTCACTCTTTAAAAAGAGACCTATATAAAGTCTCTTATTTAACCACAATGTTTACAATTTTATTTTTAATAACAATAATTTTAACTATTTCTTTTCCTTCAATATGTTTTTTAACATTATCAGTATCTAAAGCTTTATTTTTTATTTCTTCTTCACTTAAATCAACATCAATAGTAATAGAAGCTCTTAATTTGCCATTTACTTGAACCCCAATTTCTATTTGGTCATCCACAATTTTACTTTCATCCCAAACTGGCCAAGAAGCATTAGCAATAGAAGCATCATTACCTAAACGTTGCCATAATTCTTCAGTGATAAATGGACAAATAGGATTAAGTAATTTTAGAAAATCTAAAGCCATATATCTTGGATATTCTTTTTCTTTATAAACAGCATTTATAAAGATCATCATTTGACTAATTGCCGTATTAAAGTTAAGTGTTTCATAATCATTAGTTACTTTTTTAATTGTTTTATGATATATCTTTTCTAAGTTTTTATTATCATTATCCGTTAGTTTATTTTCATTAATATATAAATTCCAAACGCGGTCTAAGAATTTTTTCGAACCAACAACCCCATTGTCATTCCATGGTTTATCAGCTTGTAAAGGTCCCATGAACATTTCATAAAATCTTAAAGTATCAGCCCCATATTGATCGACGATATCCATTGGATTAACAGAATACTCTGGATATCTTTTTCCCATTTTAATTCCATTTGAACCAAGAATCATGCCTTGATGAACTAATTTTTTAAATGGTTCAGCATAAGGAACTATACCTTCATCATATAAGAAGTTATTCCACATCCTAGAATATAATAAATGACCAACCGCATGTTCAGGTCCTCCCACATATAAATCAACAGGCATCCAGTGTTCAAGTAATTTATAATCAGCTAACTTCTCATCATTATGAGGATCAATATATCTTAAAAAGTACCAAGAAGAACCAGCTGAGCCTGGCATGGTTGATGTTTCTCTTTTTCCTTTTTGACCATCTACTGTTACATTAACCCAATTAGTTGCTTTTTCTAATGGTGATGCTCCTGTTTTAGATGGTGAATAATCTTCCAGTTCGGGTAATACTAAAGGAAGATCTTCATCAGGTACAAGTTTAATACTACCATCATCCATATGTACCACTGGAATTGGTTCACCCCAGTATCTTTGCCGAGCAAAAATCCATTCCCGAAGACGATAATTAACTTGTTTTTTACCTAATCCTTTTTCTTCTAACCATTCTATCATTTTCTTAATAGCTTCTTCTTTATTTAAACCATTTAAAAATTCTGAATTAATATGACTACCATCACCTTCCATTGCCCCAGGATTTAAAGCATAATAGAAAGTTTTAGCATGTAAACTATCTTTAACTTCATTTTCAATAACATCTTTTGGTACCCATTCTATGTCAAACTTTTCATCATCATCTAAATTAGTTTCACTTTTTATACTATTCTTAGTTATTTTAAAGAAAAAACCAGTTGATTCAATATTAAAATATTTATCTTTATTATAAGCATAATAATGATGATTAATAATTGGTAAAGTATGCACTAATTCTAAATTTTCCCATCCAGTTTCTTCTTTTATTTCTCTTAAAGCACATGATGTAGCACTCTCATTTTCTTTTATAGTACCACCTATGAAAAGACGTCCTCCAAGTTCATGCCAATTAAGAGTTAAATAAAGATCTTTTTCTTCATCATAAACAATAGCTACGATGGAATTTTTCTTTGTTTCATTTTCATGAACTTCACCAGTTACTTCTTCTAAAACTTGAATAATAGGAATATTAAATTTTTGAGCAAAATCATAGTCTCTTTCATCATGCGCGGGAACAGCCATGATAGCACCCGTTCCATAGCTAGCTAAAACATAATCACTAATATAAATAGGAATTTCTTTTTGATTAACAGGATTAATAGCATAAGCTCCTAAGAAAACACCTGTTTTTTCTTTATTAAGTTCTGTTCTTTCTAAATCAGATTTTAAAGAACATTCCTTTTGATATTTAGCCACTTCTTCTTTTTGACTTGGCACTGTAATTTTTTCAACAAGTTCATGTTCAGGTGATAAAACACAGTAGGTTGCCCCGAATAAAGTATCACATCTAGTTGTAAAAACTTTAAATTCTTCTTTAGTACCCGCTACTTTAAAGGTAACTAAAGCACCAATACTCTTGCCAATCCAATTTTTTTGAATTTCTTTCGTGGACAAAGGCCAGTCCAAATTATCTAAACCATTTAATAACTTTTCCGCATATTTAGGAATATCAATAACCCATTGTTTCATATTCTTTCGAACAACAGGGTATCCTCCTCTTTCGCTTTTCCCATTTATAACTTCATCATTAGATAAAACTGTCCCTAGTTCTTCACACCAATTAACTGGCATATCAACATATTTAGCTAAACCTTTTTCATAAAGTCTTTTAAATATCCATTGAGTCCATTTATAATAACTAGCATCAGATGTTGATATTTCTCTTTGCCAGTCATAAGAAAAACCTAAAGTCTTTAATTGATGCTTAAATGTCGCAATGTTTTCATTAGTAAACTTAGCTGGATGATTTCCTGTTTTAATAGCATATTGTTCAGCAGGTAAGCCAAAAGAATCAAATCCCATTGGATGCAAAACATTATAGCCTTGCATTTTTTTCATCCGACAAACTATATCTGTTGCCGTATATCCTTCCGGATGTCCGGCATGTAAACCTACCCCAGAAGGATAAGGAAACATATCAAGCGCATAAAACTTTGGTTTACTAAAATCATTTATATCTGTTTTAAATGTTTCATTTTCTTCCCAATATTTAATCCATTTTTCTTCTATTTCTTTTGTATTCATTTTTGCCATCCTTTCTTAACCAAAAATCTTCCTAATAATTCATATATTGCATATATTAAACCAAATACAATAACAAAACCTATTAAAAACTTCCATATTATTGCATCAAGAGGAATATAATAAATAACTGTTGAAGTAAAAGCAATAATAAAAGCATTAATTAAAGCTATTATTCTTATTAAATATAGCATTTTTATTTTCTTAGAATCTAATTTAAATCTACTTATTAAATA
Source organism: uncultured Bacilli bacterium (assembly GCA_947629305.1). GTDB lineage: Bacteria > Bacillota_I > Bacilli_A > RF39 > UBA660 > Onthocola_B. The sequence continues at coordinate 18,175 of CANRDD010000020.1, forward strand.
ACTTATTTCCATTTGTTTATATATACTATTTTGTTTCTTTTTAGACTTATATTTTCTTTTTAATATCAAATAATAATATATTAAATATATAATAATAAAAGTAATTAAGCCAAATATTATAGCTTGCAAAAAATCCCTCCTTTTTAAAAATAAAAAGTGATACCAAAAGGACGAACATAATCCGTGGTACCACCTTAATTTCTAACTTTCTTATTTTTAAGGGAATAACCCCATCACATCCAAAAGCAAGTTCAATTTAAGTCTTTTTTAGTTTCCACCTATCCCACTAAATCTCTATATAAATTCTTAAATTTACTACTCTTTTTTCCTCTGCTTATGCATTATTATATTAAATTTCTGCAATATATTCAAGTAATTTCATAAACATTTTTACAAATCTTTGATCTAATCCCTTTAATTTTTTAATTTCAATTCTTTTTCTTTTTATTTCTAAATCACTAAATATAATAGATGCTAATTGTTCTTTTAACTTTGTCTTTATCTTTAAATCACTAATAATAGAATTAATATCTTCATTAATTATTCTAACGGCATTAATTTCAATATCTTTACCCCGACAATTAATAGTTAATTGTTTTGTTGTATCGACTTCTTTTATATCAATAACAAAATCTTTTTCTTCTTCATAACATTCATATTTTAAATTAGCTTTATCCCCATTTAAATATATATCAACATTGTCGGCCGCTCTGGTGTTACGAAAACGTATCTTATAATCTCTTTTACTTGGAATTATTTCTGTCTTTCCTTCCACCGGATGAATAATTAAAGTATAGTTATTTTGTAAATAATTATAATCAATTGCCGTGATAATATAATAACCATCTTGATATAAATTACTTATACCATCATCTTCATATAATTTATAAACATTAGATTCTCCTGGAAAAACATCTAGTTCCAAACTTTTAGGAACACTAACATCATTTTTATTTAAACCTAAATTAGTTAAAGGAATAATACCTCCTGATTTAACAAATAAAGGATAATCTTCATCTTTATAGAAGACAACATATTTTTTATTACCAACAAATTTTTTTCCTGTTTTAAAATCATACCATATTCCTTTAGGTAAAAAGATTCTTTCTACACTTCGGTTCATCGTTTGATCCATTGGTTTCGTAATTGGCGCCACGAATAACTGCCGGCCAAAGTAATATTCATTTCGATATAAAGGTTCATCTTTAATTTCAGGATAATAATAGTAAAGAGGTTCTATTAAAGGTTTACCATTTTTACTATAATTATAACTTTCCGTATATAAATAAGGAATTAATCTTTGTCTTAATAAACAATATTCTCTAGCAATAGTAAATGTTTTCACATCCCATAGCCAAGGTTCTCTTTTATAAAAGACACCTCTTTTGGCACTAAAACGAAAAATAGGACTAAAACAAGAAAATTGAACATATCTTAAATACAATTCACTATCTTCAATTCCATCTTTAAAACCACCAACATCATGACTCCACCATGAAATACCCTTGTTACTAGCTAACATATTAAAAAATGGTAAAAATTTTAAAGTTTCCCAACTAACAATAGTTTCTCCTGAATAACAAATAGGATAGCGATGTGGTGCAATTAAACCATTTCGAGATAAAATTAAAGCTCTTCTTTCTTTATTCTTTTGTGACATTTGCATATGATAATAATTTAAAGCTTGTAAAGAAGCCATATCTTTTCTATAATCAATCCAAAAGAAGTCGGTACCAAGACTTATTAAAGGATTAATTAAATTTGTTATATATTGATACATAAAATCTTTATCAAAAGCATTAAAAGGAATAGATCCATCTTGGGTTATTTTTAAATTATTTTTAATAGTTTCATAACCAGCTTCTTCTTTTCTTATTCCTTCTAAAGGATCAATATTAAGTCCTAAATATATACCTCTTTCATGCAAAAAATTAGTAAATTCTTTAGGATTAGGAAATAAATTAGGATTAAATGTAAAACCTGTTTTATACATATTATAATTATTACTATCTTTTATATGCCAAAATTCACTTAATAATAAAACAGATAAAGGTATTTGATAATAATTAAATGTTTTAACAATATTCTTTGCATCTTCAAAAGAATAAATTCGATCTCTATTCCACCAAATTCCTAAAGCATAACGGGGTATTAAAGCTGGATATCCTGTTAAAGTAAAATAATCTTTTAAACATAAACCAAAATCTCTTTTATACATAAATAAATATAGATCTATATTATTTTTAACATCTCTTTTAATAGCATAACCTTCACTATCAATCATTAGATTATCGGAATCATCTAATGTGGCAAAACCATCAGTTGAATAAAGTCCTTGGGTTGTTCTAACCTTATCATTTGTTAAAAAAGTAACTAAATCATCAACTTTAATTCCTGGTTCTTTAAAATTATCTAAACTGACTCCCGTTGTCTTATAATTACGGGCTTCGGGATGGCCATAGTACCAAACCTTATCGGTATTATTAAGAACTACTTTTAAGTTTGTATCTGGCGCATACTTAGGTCCTAAGAAAGGTTTATTTTTCATATATTGTAACATAAAATATTTAGTCGTAATAACTAAATATCTTTCATCTTGTTCAACTTTAAAAGCTGGCACAGGAAAAGCTCTATTTTGTACTAATAATGTCGGGGTATTACAAAAAGATCCGTCTAAATTAAATTCTAGCCGAATTAATCTTTCTGTTAGGATAGTAATCCGATAGTTATTTCCTGAAAAAACAGCTTGAGAATTACTCATGGCTGAATTAATATCAGGAATAAAGGATGCACTAATACTAGCCAATTTTTATCCCCTCACTCTATATTTAATAATAGCAAATTTATTGGTATTTATCAATAATTTCTTGTAAAAATTCTGAACTTTCAAAATAATCAATTTTCATTGCTTTTTTTATTTCTTGTAAAGTTTCATCACAACATTCTTGGGCTTTTTTTGTACCTTTTTCTAGTATTTTATATACTTCTTTTATATTTTGCGATAACTTTTCTCTTCTTTCTCTAATTGGCCTTAGTAAATCTTGTAAAATATTATTTAAAAAATTCTTAATAACAACATCGCCAACTCCCCCTTGCCGATATTTATTCTTTAAATCATCTAAATCTTTATATTGAGGTAAATATTTAAGAAAATCTTCTTTCTTGGCAAAAACATCTAAATAAGTAAAGACAACATTACCTTCAACTTGCCCTGGATCACTTACTTTAATATGATTAGGATCTGTATACATACTCATTACTTTTTGTTTAATAACTTCTTCAGAATCAGATAAAAAGATACAGTTTCCTAAGGATTTACTCATTTTAGCTTTCCCATCTAAACCAGGTAGTCTTTGAGCTTCTTTATTTTTAGGTAAAACAACAATAGGATCAATTAAAACATCACCATAAGTTGCATTAAAACTTTTCACAATTTCTTTACATTGTTCTAGCATTGGTAATTGATCATCACCAACAGGAACATGAGTTGCTTTAAAACCTGTGATATCCGCGGCTTGACTAATGGGATAATTTAAAAAACCAACGGGAATACTTTTTTCAAATCCTCTTAACTTTATTTCATTTTTAACAGTTGGGTTTCTTTGTAGCCTACTTAAAGTAACTAAATTCATATAATAAAAAGCTATCTCTGGTAAAGCCTTAACTTCAGACTGAATAAAAATAGTTGATTTAGCTGGATCTATCCCACAGGCTAAATAATCTAAAGCAACTTCAATGACATTATCTCTAATCCTTTTAGGATTAGCAAAATTATCAGTTAAAGCTTGGGCATCAGCAATCATAATATAAATTTGATCAAATTCTTGGGAATTTTGTAGTTCTACTCTCGTTTTTAAAGAACCAACATAATGCCCAAGATGAAGTTTTCCAGTTGGTCTATCTCCCGTTAATATAGTTTTCAATACTCTTCACTTCCAATTTCTCTTTTATTATACTAATTATTTATCTTAATTTAAATATCTTATTTAAAATTTGAGTTTGCCCTTTTTGGAAAAATAATATTAAATTCACATATGTAAAGTGAAAAATTATCACTTTACACTC
>CANRDD010000021.1 GCA_947629305.1 uncultured Bacilli bacterium
TAGTTATAGATGAAAATCACATAGAAGAACAAAATTTAATAAAACTAATAAAATCAGAATATATAACAAAAGAAGAACTAGGGGATACTAGTATACAAACTGGAGATACTTTATCCCCATATAGTTCATATGCTCAATATGCAAGAATAAAGAATAAAAGTGGTATAAATGGATTTTATTGGTCAGGGTCAAGTAGTAATTCATCAAATGAATGGCAACAAAGTAGTTTATATACAACATTAAATAATGCAACAACAGGATATTTAAGTAAAATGGGAGAATGGAAAGATAAAATAGAGACAGTAACATGGAACATAGCAGGCGTATCATATGATGAATATGATCAACCAGTCAAAGATGTTTTTACAATAGAAATGAATAATGGTACAAAAGGAAGCTATCAAACAACAACCAAGACAGTGAATGCCCAAGTAGGATTAATGTATGCCTCAGACTATGGTTTTGCCGCAAGTAAAGATAATTGGCAAACAAGTATATTATATTATGATAATGATACAAATAGAAGTGCGAATTGGCTATATAATGCCGTTTACGAATGGACTATATCCCGCCTTTCGGACGTTTCCGGTAGTGCGCTGATTGTCGGCGACGGTGGCGACGTGTACAGCAGCGATGTCGACCGCAGTGCTAATGCCGTGCGTCCGTCCTTCTATCTGAAATCCACGGTAAAATATTTGGAAGGAGACGGAAGCTATGAAAAGCCAATATTCCTTGGCTAGGGTGTATGCGGAGACTTCGCGCCTTTACGGTGCGAGGGGATCCAGGGCACTCACTATATTCTTGGTAAGATTTTCTTTGCTTACTTTCTTTTAAAAAGAAAGTAAGTTTTTTTAAATCAACAAGTAAATCTTTATTACTTTAATAATTATATATTAATATTTATATTTTTTTATTATAGCCTCAGCTACTTTAATTCCATCTATAGCTGAACTAGTTATACCACCTGCATAACCAGCTCCTTCACCTGCTGGATATATACCTTTAATATTACTTTCTAAATTATCATCTCTTATAATTCTTATAGCACTTGATGTTCTATCTTCAACACCTGCTAAAATAACATCATCAGCATTAAATTCTTTTATTCTTGTATTAAAATAGGGAAAGGCTTCTAATAAAGATTTATTTATATACTCTGGAAAAATATCTCTTAAGTTTGCATCAATTGTTTTTCCTTTAAAGCCTTCAATATTTTCTTCTTTAGATGATATTTTATTATTTTTAAAATCTATATATTTTTGAATAGGAATATAACCATGGCCAAGTTCATAAGCTTTTCTTTCGAGTTCTTCTTGAAAATGTAAACCAGCAAAAGGGGAAGAACCAAAGTCAAGGGAATCAACAGTAACAACTATAGCACTATTATCCCAAGAGCTATCTCTGTTATAATTACTCATGCCATTTATAACTAAATGATTACTATCACTTGATGCATTAACAATATAACCTCCAGGACACATACAAAAGGAATAAACACCTCTTTTTTCTTTTGTTTGATAAGTTAATTTATAACTAGCATTACCTAAATAATTAGCATATTTACCATACATAGCTTCATTAATAAGACTTTGTTTATGTCTTACTCTAATACCAACCGCAAAGGGTTTGGATTCCATTTTTAAATGATGTTCATTTAACATATAAAATGTATCTTTAGCACTATGTCCAATAGCTAAAACTAATACTTCACAAGGTATAATATCTTGATGATTTATTTCAATAGCTTCTATTTTATTATTTTTTATAATAATATCTGTTAAAGTACTATTAAATAAATAAGTAACTCCCATCTTTTCTAATAATTCATGCATATTTTTAAGAATAATTCTTAAATTATCTGTTCCAACATGAGGGTGAGTTAAATACATTATTTCTTCTTTAGCACCAGCTTTAACAAATGTTGAAAATACTTTTCTTCCTAAATGTCTTTGATCTTTAATTAAGGTATTTAACTTACCATCAGAAAAAGTTCCAGCTCCTCCTTCCCCAAATTGGCAATTACTATTAACATTTAATTTATTATTTTGCCAAAATTCTTCAACATCTTTTATTCTTTCTTTTAATTCTTTTCCTCTTTCAATAATAATTGGTTTAAATCCAGCCTCAGCCAGTATTAACGCGGCAAATAAACCAGCTGGACCAGAACCCACAATAACTGGTCTATTTTTTAATACTTTACTTCCATTTAAAGGTAATTTATATTCTTCTAATTCTAATTTATATACATCTTTATTATTTATTCTTTTTAAGATATTATTTTCATTTATTACTTTAAGACCAAATTCATAAACAAAATTAATATTATTTTTATCTCTAGCATCTATATTTTTTTTAATTATAATTAAATCTTTAATATCCTTTTCTTTAATATGTAAAATATTTTTTATTTTTTTAATATAATTTTCTTTATTATCATTTAAAATATTAATTCTAACTTGTCTTATACCGATCATTATATATTATCTCCTGCAATAATAGCACTCATCCAAGCAAAACCTAAGTTATAACCTCCACATATGCCATCAACATCTAATATTTCGCCAATTAAATAAAGACCTTTAACTAATTTAGATTCCATTGTTTTAGGATTTATTTCTTCTAAAGGAATACCGCCCGTTGCTGTTTGGGCTTCTTTAAATGATTTAGTTCCTGTTATTATAAGAGGAAAATTCATAATATAATCAATTATTTTTTCCTTAGGAGCATTATTCCATTTAACTAAATCATTTAATTTTAATAATTTAAAAATAATATTAACTATTTTATAATTTAAAAATCCTTCTAATATTTGTTTTAAATTATAATTAGGTAATAAAGAAAATTGATAATCTAAATATTCTTTTAGTTTATCTTTATTTAAACACCAAGGAGCAAAATTAATTTTAATAACTTCTTTTTTTCCTAAAGCTAGACCTTTACTAACTAAACTACTTATATTAAAAATAGCAATACCACTTATTCCATAAGATGTTAGTTGTAATTCTCCCATTTCTTTTTTTATTATTTTTCCATTTTCTTCTAAAGTAATCTCGGCAAGGGTTCTTACACCATCCCAGTCTTTTAAAAATGATTCTTTACTTTCAAGTTGCACTAAAGCAGGGTAAACAGGGTTTATATGATGACCAAAACTTTGAGCTAAATTATAACCATTTCCATCTGAACCTAAATTAGGTCTTGCCATAGAACCTGTTGCCAAAACAACTTTATCAGCTTCAAAAACTTCATCTTCACATTCAATCATAAATTTATTATTTTCTTTCTTTATTCTTTTTACATATTTATTTAAAATAATATTAGCTCCTTTATATAATGCTTTATTTAATAAAGCATTATATACACTTATAGCTTGACCTGTAAAGGGGTATAAATACCCATTGTTAGATTTATAGATAAGAGCTAAACTATCAAAAAAGGGTAAGACTAAATCTTTCTTTTCTAATATCGTTTCTAAACTTAATAAATCACTTGTATAATAATATTTCTTATCCATATTTTCATTCCAAAAATTACAACGGCCATTTCCTGTTAATAATAATTTTTTTAAAACTTTATTATTTCTTTCTAAGATCGTTACTTTATGACCATTTTCTAAAGCTCTAATAGCACAAACTAAACCCGAAGCTCCAGCTCCAACAATAACAACATTCATCTAACTTTTCTCCTTTTTTAAAGTATACCTATAAAGATTAAAAGAAGCAAGTAGATTTTTTTAAAAAGCTATGTTATAATCTATTTACAAGAAAAAGCCAAGGAGGTGGATTTGATGCGGACTTATAAAGTTAATTTACCTGAAGGAGTTAAAAAAACTTTCGGGGCTTCCAAAGGGGTAAAGGTAAGATTAGTTAATAAAAATAAAAAGAAAAGTACTAAAACTAAATAATTGGTACTTTTTTACTTTGAAGGAGAATAAATAATGATAACATTTGATTATGTAGAAAAATTATATAAATATAATAATTTAATTGGTAGTGATGGTCAAGTATTCTATGGTTATATTGATAATAAAAAGACTGATTTAGCTAAAATAAATATTTATTTAAAAAATAATAAAGAAAAGAAAATAATTGCTGTCGGGGCAAGTAGGGAAGAATTAATTATTATACCTTATAGTAGTTTAAATAAAGAATTTTTAATGGATCAAAAAAGTATTTTTTCTTTAAATAATATTACAAAAGTAAAATTAAAAAAAGTATTTAGTAATTATTATTTAAGTCTTTATTTAAATGATACTTTATTTTTAACTTTAAACTTTGCCCAAAGACATATCGAAAATAAATTATTTTTAAATAATGTGATAGCTTTTTTAAATCGAGTTAAATTAGATGGAAAGAATATTTTATTAAAAAAATTAAAGGATAATAACCAAAATAATATGGAACAGGATAATTCTCTTCAAGCTCCTGCTCCAAATAATTCCGTTCAAAATCCTGCTTCAAGTAATCCAGCTCCAAATAATCCTGCTTCAAGTAATCTTGGAACAAATAATAATATTAATTTTAATTTAAAGACAACTATTATGCCCACCTCTTTACTTGTTAATCCTTTAACAAGTGAAGTAACTAATTTAAGTTTAACCAATGCTAATATAAAAGTTTTAAATAACGAAATTACTTTAGAATATGAAGGACAAAGATATCAAATACCTTTTAATAAAATAACTAATATAATAGAAAGAAGAAGTAATGATTTAACGCATGTTGAAGTAATATTTCAAAGTCATAATCAAGTTTTATTTAAAATAATATTAGGATATAATGAACTTGCTAATAAAACTTTAATAAATAATTTACAAAATTTAATTAATCAATTTAATCATACAGGAGAAGGTTTAAATAATATTATCTTAAATAAAAAAATAGATAATAAAAATAGTATTTTAAGTAATATTATTTGGTTTATTATTCTGGTTTTAATTATTTTAGCTATATATTATTTTCTTAAATAAGAAAGAGGTATTTAAATGTTAATTAAAATAGAAGGCTTTATTTTAAGTGAAACTCCTTATGGTGATAATAGTAAAATAATTCATGTTTTAACCAAAGAATATGGTTTAATTGGAATAATGTGTAAAGGTGTTAAAGGAATTAAAAATAAAAATAGAGTAGCAACATTAAAATATAGTTATTCTTTATTTAATATATATTATAAAGAAAATAAATTATCTTTATTATCTAGTGCTGATGTTATTAATCCTTTAAAAAATATTAGAACAGATATAACATTAATTAGTTATATAACTTATTTATCAGAATTAACAAGTCAAGTATTAAAACAAAATCCTTCTAAAAATATATATGATGATTTTATTAATACAATCTTAAAAATAGAAGATGGATTAGATCCTTTAGTTTTAACTAATATATTAGAACTTAAATATTTAGATGAACTTGGTGTACCTTGTAATTTAGATGCTTGTTCTATATGTGGTAGTAAAACAAATATTGCGACCATCTCGGGAGATGCGGGAGGTTATGTTTGTCAAAATTGTTTAACGAATGAACCTATAGTTCCCTTAAAAGTTATTAAAATGCTCCGGATGTATTATTATGTTGATATTAAAAGTATTAAAAGTTTAAAAATAGATGAACAAACTAAATCTAGTATTAATTTATTTTTAGATAATTATTATGATCGTTATACAGGATTATATTTAAATAGTAAAAAATTTTTAAAAAATATTCTAGATATAAGATAACTAAGGTGTATTTGACGTTAATTATTATTTATGCTAGAATAAGAACTTGTTTAAGGTGATATATATGGCAAATAATATGAATGCAGATATTTCGGAAAGAATGAAAAGAGAAAAATTTGATTTAGCTTTAAAATATGATACTTTATATAAAGATACTTTAGATGATTTAAAATATGCTAAAAAAGTTATAGATATTAAAGATTTAGAAAATAAAGTTAAGATGATAAATAATAATTTAAAAGAAGAATTAAATAATTATCAATTAAATACTATATCTTTAAATAATACTAATAATTTTCAAACAGATTATTTAGAAAATATATATAGTAAATATATTAAAGAATTAGAAATAATTCAAAATAATTTAAAAGAAAGAGATTTTTATATAAAAATATATTATCAAATAAAAGAAATAGAAAATTTAATATATAAAGATAATTTAAATAGTAATGATTTAAAGTCTATTAGTCAAAATATAATTATTATTCTTAAAAATATTAATTATGATAATACGCATATATTAAATGAAACAGTTATAAATAAGTTATATGATTTAGTATATGAAATAATTAAATTAGAATTAATATATGAAGGAAAAAGTTCTTTATTTGTTTTTTGCTTAAATAATATTTTATCAGAACATTATTTAAATTTTACAATTAAAAAGGATATTGAAAAATATCAAAAAGAAAATAATCAAGATGAAATGTTAGATTTAATGTTAGCTAAATTAGATGTTAAAGGAGTAGATAGATCTTATCTTGATGAAAATTTAATCATATATTTAATGTTAAATAAAAATGAAGATTATCAAGCTAAAGTAATTGATAAATTAAATCATTTAAGAGATAAACTAAGGGATAATGAAGAATTATTAGATTCTGAACAAGGTAAAATATTTAATTTAAGAAAAAATATCGAAAGTATAAAAACAAATATTTTAGGAGAAATATCATATATTATGGCTAATATTGCTCTTTTCACGGGTATTAGTGTTGGAAGTTATTTTTTATCTAATAAAGATGTTTATGAATATGAAGTTGATTCAGAAATTTATTCAACAAGTAATATGATTCAAACTGATGTTCCAAATGTAACGAATAAGAAAGAAAAAGATCACACATCTTTTTATGTTTATGAACCATGGAGATATGATAAAGAAACAAAAAAATATGTTCGAGATGTTACAACTTATAATTTTACAAAAAAATCTGAAAAAGCTTTTAAGGGTTTATTTAATAATATTGCAAATGGGATAGATGATTCCAAAGTATTTAATTCAAATATGCAATTAGATACTTTAAATGATGTTTTAGAACTCTTTTCAGATTCTTCATCACTTTCTCCTAAAACCAAAAAAGAAACTAAAAAAGAATTAACCATGGATGATATTTATAATGAATCCATAAAAGAATTAATTATTATTAAACAAGATCCTAATACGAAAACTTATGTTGGGCAAGATTTTATTATTTGGCGCCTTTTATTATTCTTATTAATTGGTTATGTTGTTTTAATATTGAATAATTTAGTCGATGAAAAATTACTTCATTTATCTTTTATTAGTGCTTTTGGTAGAATTAAAGAAAAGATAAATAATAAAAAAGAAAAAAAGAAATTAATAGAAGAATTAAGAGAAGAAGCTAAATTAATTAAGAAATATGCAGATAATAATGAAGAATATAGAGAAGCATTTCTTAATTTATATCAAAAATTTAATCCATATTTACAAACAAAGGAATTTGATGATGAATATACGAAATTAATTCGGCAAAAAAATAATAACTAATGTCTTATTTAAGACATTTTCTTTTTATTTAAATTTTTTCTTATAAAGATATATTTTTAACTTTTTAGGAATTGCATAACCTAATTTTATTTGATATAATTTATAAAGAATAGGTTAGGTGAGCTAGAGGTGAGTAGCACTTTATTAAATAAGTATTTAATTAAGAAGAAAAAAGATCTCCTTGATTATGCTAAACTCTTGGAATCTTTAATTAAATATGAAAATAATACACTATGGAAGAATAAAGAGGAATTTATCATTTATGCCAAAGAAGTAATTAGTAAATATGTAGATAATTATTATTTTGATAATAATGTCCATCGAGATAATCCAATTGAATATGCTAATGATAATATTAATTCTATCTTAAAATCATTAATATTATATTGTAAAGAAAAGAATGAATTAGGATTATTACAAGAGAAGAAAAATGAAACATTTTTATTATCAGTTATTATTACTACTAGTGCTTATTTAGATATATCCACAAATGTTATTGATGGTAATTATCCTGATACTAAAGCTAAATTTAAATTTTTATTAGATTATTTTAATAAAACAAATATATTAAAAGTTTATTTAAATAATAATCATATTATAAGTAATATATTTGAATTAGTAAGAAAGAAAAGAAGTAAGGAAGAAAAGTTTTTTGATAGTTTTGAAAATGATTTAATTTATAATGAATATGTTTTAAATAATGATAGTTATGATATTATAAAACATATTAAATTAGATTTAAATGGATATGATTCAAATTTAGTTAAGAAATATGAAGAAGAATATTATGAGAAATATTTAGAAATATCTTTAGAATTATTAGAAGTTAAATTAATAAAAGAATTATTAACTAATAAAGAAGTTAATAAATATAATGTTTATTTAGAAAAGAAAGTAAATGATAATATATTAAAAGAAATAAAGGATAGTATATTAAATAATTATGTAACGTTTAAGAATAAAGAGGAGGAAAAATAAAATGAGTAGTTATGGTGAATTTTTTACCCAAATGATGGCACCTTTTTTTGAAGGGCTAATGGATATTGTGAAAAGTTTCTTCACGGGGCTTTTTCAAATGTTTAATGTTTTAAATTATGTGGAAGTAATAAGTAAATATAAGGATGTCTTACATGGGGTAGGAATAGTTATATTAATCTTTTCAATTATCTTTTTATTAGCTATATGTGGTTTAATTGTTTTTCTAATTGTAAGAGCTATTAGAGTTTATTTAAGATATCGAAGAAATGTTAGAAGAGAAGATCAATTAATTGAAGAAATAGAAAATTTAAATAATGATATTTTAAAATTAAAATTACAAAATGCCAAGATTAGTGAAATTACTAATGAAAATGGGGAAATTGAATATGATGAAGATGGTAATGTTAAGAATGAATTAAAAGATGGAGAAAGTAGATTCTATAAACTTACCAAAGTTGATGAAAAATATAAAGATTATACACCTGAAGAAATTAAAAATGATTTTGACTTAGCGGGCTTTTGTGATCGATTTAGAAATTATGCTGCATCTAAATTACATTTATATTATGATATTAATTTAATTCGTTTATTTGTGGCATCTCTTGCATCTAATAAATTAATTATTTTAGAAGGTATCTCTGGAACAGGGAAAACTTCCTTAGCTTATGCTTTAGGTTCTTTTATTCAAAATGAAACAACAATTGCCTCAGTTCAACCTTCATGGAGGGACTCAACCGAAATATTTGGTTATTTCAATGAATTTACAAAGAAGTTTAATGAAACAGATATTTTAACAAGTATGTATGAAGCTCAATATTCAGATCAAGTTTATGTAACATTACTTGATGAAATGAATATTTCGAGAGTGGAATATTATTTTGCCGAAATGTTATCTGTTCTAGAACTACCTAATAAAAAAGACTGGATTATTGAACTAGTTCCTAACTCTTGGCCAAATGACCCCGTTAAACTTGATTCAGGAAAAATTAAAGTTCCCGAAAACATGTGGTATATAGGAACAATTAATAACGATGACTCAACCTTTATGATCACAGATAAAGTATATGATAGAGCTATGCCTATTGCCATTGATGATAAATGTGAACCATTTGAAGCTCCTGATACGGAAGGGATGCCTTTAAGTTATACTTATTTACAAAATGAATTTGATAAAGCTAGTAAAGAACATGCCGTTAGTGAAGATAATTTAGCCAAGATTGCCCAAATGGACCGATATGTTATTGATCACTTCCGTTTAGCTTTTGGTAATAGAATTGTTAAACAATTAAAAGATTTTGTTCCGGCCTTTATCGCCTGTGGGGGAGATGAAATCGCGGGTATAGATTATTTAATTAGTCATAAAATATTAAGAAAATTTGAACAATTAAATTTAGCTTATATTAAAGATCAAATTGATGGTTTTATTGAATATTTGGAAAAATTATTTGGTGAAGGTAAAATGCCTGAATGTAAAGCTTATTTATTAAGACTTAAGAAAACAATTTAGGTGATGATGATTATGCAAAATAATTTAGTTAATTACATTGAAAATATTGATGAACAAAAGATTCAAAAATTTATTAAACAAACTAGTACTAATTTAAAAATAAAAAGAGATGTTGATCGAGTAACCGCGGATACTTCTTGGATTGATATGATCGAAGAAGCTATCCCATACTTAGATAATATTATTCGAAATCCGCGCCGGTTTATTATGCAAGAAGAAAATATTGTTCCTATTGCTAAAGCCAAAGTAGTAACGGAAGAAAGTATTAAACATTTAGCTCAACATACTGGTTTAATTCAAGAAGTTAAAGAAGATGGTAGTATTATTCCTGAAAAACTTCTTAATGTCTATCGGGAAGAAACAATGGATTTATATGAAAATAGATTTATTAAATCCTTAGTCGATAATTTATATGTCTTTGTTACTAATAAATTAAATGAATCGGATCAAAGAAGTTATGCTAATATTAAAAATGCGGTATCTTATTCAGGTGAATATAAAACAAAAGAAGAAAAAGTTAAAATTAATTTAACTATAGATGCTGATTATAATGATGAAGTAGAAAAGAAAAATAAAGATGGTTTTTCTTTAAATGAACGAATAGAACATTTACAAGATGTTATCGCCGCTTTTAGATCATCAACATTTATTAAAAGCTTAAAAGAAGCTGCTCCTGTTCGAAGTCCTATTCGTAAAACTAATGTTATTTTAAAAGAACAAAACTTTATTAAAGCTTTAGAATTATGGGAATATTTAGAAAAAAATAATATTAAACCATTTACCAAGAAAGAAAAATATAGTGTAAATGTTGATGATCCAAAGATTAAAGAAAAATATGATTTAGGTTTCTTTATTAATGTTGATTCTCTTAAAGAAGCAGATATTAGTAATAAAGAAATAAATATAGTAGGAAATAATTTAAATAAATTAATCTATAATTATGTTTTAAATAATGATATAACCGAAACAGAATTAAAGAAAATAGCACATAAAGAATATAAAGAAGCAATAAATAAAAAGAATAAAATAAAGAAAGAAATAAATGATAAATTTAATAATTTAATTAAAGAATATAATAAGAGAAAGAAAGTAGCAATAAGTTTATTAAAATAGTAAAGGGTGATCGCACATGGCTTTAGAAAAAGATAAAAAAGAATATAAGAAGGCTAGTGATATTGATAAAAACTTAAAAAGAATAGTTTTAGATTTAAAAGAATTTGTTTTATTAGAAACAAAAGAACAAGATCCTAAAATTAAAGATATATTAAATGAAATGTATGAAAATAAGTTAGATATAACTAATAAATACATTGAAAAAGTTTTAAATGTTGCCTTTGATGTTGGTGATAATGTTGTTTATTTACCTAAATCATTAAAAGTAGAAAAGATAGGAAGTAAATTAATATTTGAATTCCATCATCAACATCAAGCTTTTTTAATTATTCTTTTCTTATTAGGTTTTTTGTTTATTGGAGGAGCAGCAACTTATGCTGGATTCCAATATTTAGCAAAAGAAAGACTAAATGTTGATTTAAATGATGATAATATACCTGATTTAAATTTAGATTTAGATGACAATGGCATATGTGATGTTAACTGTGATATTGATAAAGATCAAAAACCTGATCGAAATATTGATTATATGGGAGATCATAAAGCTCATTTTAATGTTCAAATGGAAGATGGAAGTATAAAGAATCCAACTAATCAAGATCTTGATAATGATGGGGTTTGTGATATAAATTGTGATGTTGATAAAGATGGATGGCCTGATACAAATATTGATTTAGATGGGGATGGCACTATTGATACATTTATTGATACAGATGGAGATAATGTTCCAGATTTAAATATTGATACAAATAAAGATGGTATACCTGATGTTAATGTTGATTTTAATGGCGATGGTAAATGTGATGTCAATTGTATCGATAGGGAAACTAATGAGTTTAGTAAAGAGGTTAATAAAGATTTAGATGGTGATGGTAAATGCGATGTCAATTGTGATACTGACGGGGATGGCATTCCTGATACGAATGTTGATTACAATGGCAATAATAAACCAACCTTTAATAAAGAAAATGAAGATGGAACGCTGAATAATAAATTAAACCATGATACAAATGGAGATGGCATATGTGATTTAAACTGTGATGTTGATAAAGATGGCTGGCCTGATACGAATGTTGACCTTGATGGCGATGGTAAACCAGATTTAAATGTTGATGTTGATCATGATGGCAATCCAGATATAAATATTGATGGGAATAATGATGGTAAACCAGATTTAAATATTGATGATGATGGGGATGGTAAATGTGATATTAAGTGTATTAGCCAACCAGAAGGAGAGTTAAATCAAGATAAAAATGAGGATGGCATATGTGATGTTAACTGTGATACAAATAATGATGGCATTCCGGATACGAACATTGATATGAATGGCGATGGTGAACCTGACTTAAATATTGATGATAATCATGATGGTGTTTGTGATAGAGAATGTATCATGATGTCACCTGGAGATTTAAACCAAGACTTAGATGGAGATAATATTTGTGATTTAAATTGTGATACGAATGGAGATGGCGTACCTGATACGAATATCGATATGAATAATGATGGTATTCCTGATTTAAATATTGATGAAGACCATGATGGCATATGTGATAGCAAATGTTTTGATGTTCCTAAGGGAGAATTAAATCAAGACCTTAATGGCGATGGCAAGTGTGATTTAAATTGTGATATTAATAATGATGGTGTGCCAGATTTAAATATTGATACCGATAATGATCAAAAACCTGATGTGAATATTGATGATAATCAAGATAATATTTGTGATCGTAATTGTATTATTACCTACCCTGGGGAGTTAAACCAAGACCTTGATGGTGATGGCATCTGTGATGTTAATTGTGATTTAAATGATGATGGTGTGCCTGATACGAATATTGATATAAATGGTGATGATGAACCTGATATAAATATTGATGAAGATCATGATGGCATATGTGATAAAAATTGTATTATTAGTCCTCAGGGAGAATTAAATCAAGATAATGATGGGGATGGCAAGTGCGATGTCAATTGTGATCTAAATGATGATGGTATTCCGGATACGAATATTGATACCAATGGTGATAAAGAGCCAGATGTTAATATTGATGATAATAACGATGGTATTTGTGATCGAAACTGTATTATTATTCCTAAGGGTGAGTTAAATCAAGACTTAGATGATGATGGCAAATGTGATTTAAATTGTGATATTAATGATGATGGAACACCAGATACGAATATTGATACGAATGGTGATAATATTCCGGATATTAATATTGATGAAAATCATGATGGCATTTGTGATATGAATTGTGTTATTATCCCTCAAGGGGAATTAAACCAAGACTTAGATGGCGATGACGTATGTGATGTCAATTGTGATCTAAATGATGATGGCGTGCCAGATACGAATATTGATACCAATGGTGATAAAAAGCCAGATGTAAATATTGATGAAAATCATGATGGTTTATGTGATAAAAATTGTGTTGTTAATCCTCAAGGGGAATTAAATCAAGATAAAGATGGCGATGGCAACTGTGATGTTAACTGTGATCTTAATGGTGATAATATTCCCGATACGAATATTGATACAAATGGTGATGGTGTGCCTGATTTAAATATTGATGAAGACCATGATGGTGTCTGTGATCGAAATTGTGCTAGTGTTGTAACAAGTGATGTTGAACATGAAGGAGATGGTTCAACAGGTGGAGGTTCAACATCTTTATATGTTTTATTTGAAACAAAAGATACAGTTGTAACTGAAAACTTATATCCTGATGATCAAGAACCAGGTCCTGGCATTAACACCGTAGTTGAACCATTAGAATTTAAAATATTTAATCGTTCTAGTGTTACCTTACATTATGACTTAAAATGGGTTGATGTTGAAAATACCTTTACAAGTGGAAACTTCTGGTATAAAGTAACTTCTGATTTAGGTTATAGTTCTCCTCTTGGTCAAAATAATGGTTATGGTAGTGCACCAACGAAAGAAGAATTTATAGCAACTAATATTCCAATTGCTCCAAATGCAACCCATAATTATACGATTAATTTAACTTTACATGGTATTCATGGTAATCAAAATTTTGATCAAGGTAAAGTATTTAAAGGAAAAATCCAAGTTGTTATAACAGAAAAATAATAGGTTAAAGGTTTAATCATTTTCCTTAAATAAACATAGAATAAAATAAAGGACAAGTTGTCCTTTATTTTTTAGGAGATAGAATATGAATTTAACCGTATCATTAATTGTCATGTTAGTGGCTTATACATCTGGAGCCATCATGGAAGCTATCTTTGGAAATAAAATATCATCTCGTTTTATTCCCATTCAAAATGTTTGTGTTGGCATTATCAGTGGTCTTATTTGTTACTTTGGTGGTTTAGAAAAAAATCTTTTAGTATCTATTGGTAGCTGTATGATGGCAACATTAAGTGCCGGTGGTATTACCCATTTAATTAATTCAGTCAAAGAAAAAAACTAGGAGACTAGTTTTTTTCTTGTTTAATAATTCTATTTATTATATAATTTTAACAGGTGATAAATTGTGAAAGTTACAATGGAAGAATTAGTTAATTATGCTAAACAATATGGTTTTATATTTCAAGGTAGTGAAATATATAATGGTTTATCTAATACTTGGGATTATGGTCCTGTGGGAACAAATTTAAAAGAAAATATTAGACAAGCTTGGAAAAAGAAATTTATTCAAGAAAATCCTTATAATGTTGGTTTAGATGCCGCGATATTAATGAATCCAAATGTTTGGGTGGCATCAGGTCATGTTGCTTCTTTTGCTGATCCTTTAATTGATTGTAAAAAATGTAAAGCGCGGCATCGGGCTGATAAATTAATTGAAGACTTTACGGGAGGAAAAGAAACTGGTGATGGTTGGGATAATGAAAAATTAGAAAATTATATAAAAGATAATAAAATTAAATGTCCCAACTGTGGTAGTTTAGATTTTACACCAATTAGAAAATTTAATTTATTATTTGAAACATCTTTAGGTGTAACAGAAGATACGAAAAATACGATTTATTTAAGAGGAGAAACAGCTCAAGGGATATTTGTTAATTTTAAAAATGTGGAAAGAAGTATGCGGCTTAAATTACCATTTGGAATTGGGCAAACAGGAAAAGCTTTTCGAAATGAAATAACCCCAGGTAATTTTATCTTTAGAACAAGAGAATTTGAACAAATGGAATTAGAATTTTTTTGTAAACCTAATACTGATTTAGAATGGTTTGGTTATTGGAAGAATTTTTGTTTAGATTTTTTAAAGTCTTTAGGACTTAAAGCTGATCACTTACGTTTTAGAGATCATGCTAAAGAAGAACTAGCATTTTATAGTAAAGCAACAACAGATATTGAATTTTTATTTCCAATGGGATGGGGTGAGCTATGGGGAATAGCTGACCGAACAGATTATGATTTAAAAGTTCATGAAAATCACAGTGGCGCTGATTTAAAATATTTAGATCCTGAGACAAATGAAAAATATTTACCATTTGTTATTGAACCAAGTGTAGGTTTAGATAGATTATTACTTGCGGTCTTAACTGATGCTTATACCAAAGAAATGCTTGATACAGAAGAAAGAATAGTTTTAAAAATTCATCCAGCTTTAGCTCCATATAAAGTAACTATTTTGCCTTTAATTAAAAAATTACATGCTTCTAAAGCTAATGATATTTATGCTCATTTATGTAAATATTTTGCTTGTAGTTATGATGAAGCAGGTTCTATTGGTAAAAGATATCGCCGAAGTGATGCTATAGGAACACCTCTTTGTATTACTATTGATGATAATACTTTGAGTAATAATACTGTTACGGTAAGAGATCGAGATACAATGGAACAAGTAACTATTAATTTAGATGATTTAGTTAATTATATAAATAAAAAATGTGATTTTTAAAAAAATTATAAAAAGTGTAATTTTTAAGATTACACTAGTTGACAAAAGCTTAAAATTGTTATATTATTAAATTGTTAAATGGTTAACATTTAATTTTAAAAGCGGAGATTCCTAGCCAATAAGTAGGAGATAATAAAAGCGGAGATTCCTAGCCATAAGTAGGATATAATAAAAGCGGAGATTCCTAGCCATAAGTAGGAAATAATAAAAGGATTACTAATTTGTAGAAATTAGTAATTTTAATTTATAAATAATTATTTTATTAATATAAAGTTTTTTTAAAGGAGTGCATCATGAATAAAATAAAAATCGTTATTGTTAATTCTAATTATTGTGATTATTTAAGAAAATTTGATAATAGAATCTTTGATAATCATAAAAAAGAAAGACCATATGTAGGAGTATTATTTAATATAAATGATATTGAATATTTTGCTCCATTATCCAGTCCAAAAGAAAAACATAAATTAATGAAAAATTCTATAGATTTTCATAAAATTGAAAATGTTTTTTCTGATTATGGTATTAAACAAAGACAAATAATAGGTGTTATAAATTTTAATAATATGATTCCTTTAAAAAAACAAAATTATGAAGTTATTAATTTAACTAAAAAAGGTAAAACACTAGTTGAAACAAAATATTATAATTTATTATTTTTAGATTTTTTATTTATAAGAGCTAATTATAAAATTTTACAACAAAAGGCTTATAATATATATAATAAATACATTAACAATAAATTATCTGATAAAGTTTATAATAGATGTTGCAATTTTAAATTATTAGAGGAAAAATGTATTGAATACAATAGTAAAGAAAAGGTTGCTTTAAAATCTTAATTATTTTAAAAGTATAAAATAATAAAAGGATTACTAATTTATAAAAAATTAGTAATTTTATTTTTAGAAAAAAATATTTGAATTTTAAAACCAATTTATATTGCTAAATTAGGAAATATTTGTTAAAATTAAAAAGTAATATACTAGGAGGAATAAAAATGGCCTTTAATATTAAAAAAATATTTTCTTATGATGGTGATGATGATAATTTAAATGGAACAGAAGATGAATATTATACTACTAGTGAAGCGGAAGCCATTAAAGAAGCTGATAAATCTGGAAATAAAATGATATTATTAGAACCTCGGGCTTTTTCTGAATCTCAACAAATCGCGGATCATTTAAAAAATAGGAATAGTGTTGTTGTTAATTTAAAGAGAGTAACCACTGATCAAGCTAAAAGAATAATTGATTTTTTAAGTGGTGTTATATATGCCATTGGAGGATCTATGCAAAAAATTGGGGTTGGGATATACTTATGTGCCCCAAAGAATGTTAATGTTCAAGGAAAAATTAGTGATGAAGCAGAAAAAAACGCCAAGAATAATACTAATGATGAAGAATTAGATTGGTAGTAAAGTGGGTGTATTAGATGGTTAATAAATTTAGTACAAGTATTCAAGGATATAGTAAAGAAGAAGTTAATGATTTTGTTAAAGAAGTTACAAAAGAATATGAAAGTATGTTAAATAAACTTAAGTATAGTTGTAATGTTATTGAATCTTTAAAAAAAGAATTAGATCATTATAAAAGTGTGGAATCATCATTAAATAGAGCTATTTTAGTTGCTGAAGAATCAACAAGTAATATTAAGAAAGTAGCTTTTGATGAATCAAAAGTTATCGTGGAAGATGCGAAAAGAAATGCTACCAAAGTTATTAATAATGCTTTAGCTAAAGCTGAGAAAATAGAAGCTGAAGCCGAAAGTTTAAGAAGAAAAGTAGTCGTATATAAAAGAAGATTTAGAGCTTTAGTTGAAGATCAATTAGATGAAATAGATAAATTTGATGAATATATATAAAGATTATTTAGATAATCTTTTTTTTTATTATATCCAATATATCAGAATTAAGATAATTATTTTCTAAATTATTTAAATTATCTTTTTTATAATAATAAATAGAACCAGGTATTAAATAAAAATTATGTTTATTTTTATTTATAATATCTTCTTTTATAGGTATAAAAAAGATATTATAAGCTAAATCAAAACTATATAAACCTTCTATTCTATATTTAGGGTCATTAATATAAACAATATTACTTGTATGACCATATTCTGTTTTATTATAATTCCATTCTAGTATTTCATTTGGTATATCTAATAATTCTAATAAAGAAGCCATTAAATTACTATAACCTAAACAAACAATACTCCTTTCTTTTATAACTTCACATAAATCTCTTCCTTCATCATCATTATTTCCTCTTAAAGGTTTTCTTTTTTTTATTAATTCATAAACTAAATATATTTCTTCTACTATTGATAAATTATATTCTTTTATATATTTATATGCTTTATATAATAAAGTATAAGTATTCTTTAATTCTTCTATATTTCTTTCTTTAATTGTATTATATTTATCAAAAAAATAAAGATTAGATTCATTTTTAAAATTAGCTAAAAAAGTAAATTCATCTTTTAAAGAAAGATTTTCTAAATTATATATTATTTTATTATTAGAGATATTAGGTATTATTTCATAATTATTTATTAAAATAGGGGTATTTAATAATCTTTCTTTAAAAGATGAATTATAAATATAATTAATTAAATCTTTAGAAGAAGGAAAATAAATATTATTATCTTTATATATTATTTTATCTGTATTAGAACTTATAATTAACATTATTTATTCCCCCTTAAAGTAGTTTTTATTATAGGTTAAAGAATATATTTTGTCAATTTAAAAGAGGTGTGTTACAATTTTATTAGCGAGGTAATATATGTTTGCACAAGTAATAATAGAATATCCCCTTAAAAGTTTAGATAAAACATTTATTTATCACATTCCTTCTTTTTTAGAAGAAAGGCTAAAAGAAGGAATGAAAGTAGATGTTCCTTTTAATAATTCTAAAATTGGTGGTTTTGTTTTAAAAATAATTAAAGAATGTCCTATTCATGATTATGAAATAAAAGATATAATAGCTATTTGTGATCAAGAATTAATATTAGGAAAAGAATTATTAGCTTTAGCATCTTTTTTACAAGAAGAAACATTATGTTCTAAAATAACAGCCATTCAAACAATGTTACCATCTAGTTTAAAAGTAGGTTTAAAAAAAAGTAATTATAATTATTATGAAAAAATAATTAAATTAAATAATAATATTGATCTTAATAAATATATAGAGAATAATAAAAGATATAGTAAACAAATAGAAATAATAAATAGATTAAGAATAGAAAAAGAAATATTAAAAAAAGAAATAAATAGTAGTTCTTTAAATACTTTAATTAAAAATAAAATAGTTATAGAAGAAGAAAGACAAATATATCGTATTAATAAAGATAATATTAAAATAGATGATAAAGTATTAACTATAGATCAAGATAGAGTATATAAAAGAATTAAAGAATGTTTTAATATGGCTAAAACTTTTCTATTATATGGAGTTACAGCTTCTGGAAAAACAGAAGTATATATTAAATTAATAAAAGATGTTATTAGTTTAAATAAAAAAGCTTTAGTTTTAGTACCAGAGATAAGTTTAACAACCCAAATAGCTTTAAGATTTTATAATACCTTTGGTAAAGATGTTGCTATTTTACATAGTTCTTTATCTAGTGGAGAAAAATATGATGAATATTTAAAAATAATTAGAGATGAAGTTCATGTTGTTGTGGGAACAAGAAGTGCTGTTTTTGCTCCTTTAAAAGATTTAGGAATAATTATTATTGATGAAGAAGATTCTAGTTCTTATAAACAAGATAATTATCCTAAATATAATGCTAAAGATATGGCTATCTTTAGATCTAAATATAATTTATGTCCTTTAGTATTAGCTAGTGCTACACCATCACTTGAAAGTAAAGCTAGGGCAGATAAAGGAGTATATGAATTACTTACTTTAAAAAATAGAGTAGGTAAAGCTAAATTACCTTTAATTCATATTGTTTCTTTAAAAGAAGAAATGGAAAAGAAAAATATGATATTTAGTGATTTATTAAAGAATAAAATAAAAGAAAAATTAGAAAAGAAAGAACAAATAATATTATTACTTAATAGAAGAGGTTTTTCAACTTATATTAATTGTAGTAACTGTGGTTATACATATAAATGTCCTAATTGTGAAATAACATTAACTTATCATATTAGTAGTAATAATTTAATTTGTCATTACTGTGGATATAAAATAAGTAAAGCATCTATATGTCCTAATTGTCAAGAAAATAGTTTAAATTATTATGGACTTGGAACAGAAAAGTTAGAAATAGAAATAAAAAAGTTATTTCCTTTAGCTAGAGTTATAAGAATGGATCAAGATGTAACAAGTAAAAAAGGATCTCATGAAAAAATAATAAATGATTTTAAAAATTATAAATATGATATATTATTAGGAACCCAAATGGTTAGTAAAGGATTAGATTTTCCTTTAGTTTCCTTAGTGGGGGTAATTAATGCTGATACGACCCTTAATTTACCTGATTTTCGGAGTAATGAATTAACTTTTGCTTTATTACATCAAGTATCAGGTAGGGCAGGTAGAAGTAATTTAGAAGGGGAAGTAGTTATTCAAACATTTAATCCCCATAATTTTGTGATGGAATGTGTTAAAGATAATAATTATGATTTATTTTATTTAAAAGAAATGCAAATAAGAAGAAAACTTGCTTATCCTCCATATTATTATTTAATAGGTATTAAAATAATTAGTAAAGAATATAATATAGCTTTAGAAGAAGCTCAAAAAGTAAAATTATATTTAGATCAACATTTAGAAAAAACAACATTAGTCCTTGGACCCACGATGGCATCAATATTAAAATTTAAAAATGAATATCGTTTTCAAATAATTATTAAATATAAATATGATAAATATTTAAAACAAGTATTAAAAGAATTAGATAATATATATATTTATAATAAAAATTGTTATTTAGATATAGATATTAATCCTCTTCATATTTAGAAAAGAAAAAAATTAGATAAACTAAATATCTAATTTTTTTCTTTCAATTGTTCTAAATACTTTTTTAACATTTATGTAGAATTCTACATAATTGTTTGTAAAAAATTGTAAAATATGTAAAGTAATAAAATTTATTCTTGCATTCCGATATATATATATATACTAATACTAGGAAAATTGTGTTCTTAGTACTTTACACATTTCCTAGAAAAGAGAATCTATATTATGAAAAATTTAATTAATAATTTAAAAAGAATGGCATAATATTAGCATCTTTAGTAGGAGGAACATTTGCTTATTTTGCAGCTCAATTAGGTGATGGAGCGGAATCTGATATTAATGCCTCTTCAGGAAGAACAGAATCATTAATGTTTGAAAAAACAGGTGATATTAATATTACTGCCGATCAAACAGACTTTTATGAGGGTGCTCCTGATAAATATGGTGAAGCAAGTGTTAAAGCTATTCTTACACCATCTGATGTTAAAAAACAAGCAGAAAGAACTTATAATGTTTATTTTATTGTTGATGATAATGATTTTATTTATTCAACCAAAGAAGAAAAGAAACCTGAATTAATATTACAAATTAAAGATCCAAATGGTGATATCGTAAAAAATATTCCTGGTTTAACTTATATAGAAGACAAAGAAGGTTTTGATATTACTGAGAAAAGAACCATGGCCTTTAAAATAGCTGAGGATTATGATATAAAAGCAACAGATGATACACCAACAACCCAAGAATGGCAAATAAAAGTAACCTTAGTTAATTTAACAACAAATCAATATGAAAATGCAGGAAAAACATTCAGAGGCAGAATCCAAATAACAACAGATAATCAAGAAACATATAAATTAATTAATGTAAATAGTATAACCCCAGATAAAGACTGGCATAG
>CANRDD010000022.1 GCA_947629305.1 uncultured Bacilli bacterium
ATAAATTTCCTAATAAATTTCCTAATAAATTTCCTAATAAATTTCCTAATAAATTTCCTAATAAATTTCCTAATAAATTTCCTAATAAACTTCCTAATAAATTTCCTATAAGATAAAAAATCTAACTTCTTTTTAAGAAGTTAGATATATTAAAGGTTCGAAAAATTCGAACAATAATTACTTATGGCAGGGGATGAGAGAATCGAACTCCCAACTAAAGTTTTGGAGACTCCTATTATACCATTTAACTAATCCCCTAAATTAGAAGAACAAGGTTATTATAACACAGCCTAAAACATTTGGCTAGTATTTTCATATGATAAACTAGGTGATCTTATGATAATTAATTATACGCCAAATGAATTAGAGTTATTAGCAAGAATTATGCGAGCTGAAGCTTTAGGTGAAGGTGATTTAGGAATGTTAATGGTTGGTAATGTTGTTGTTAATCGAGCTTTAGCTAATTGTTTAACTTTTAAAAATATTAATTCTATTACTGATGCTATTTATCAACCAAATCAATTTACAGGAGTTAATAGTTCTTTATTTAATGCCCAAGCAACAACTTTAGAAAAACAATTAGCTCAAAGAATATTAAAAGGTGAATATTATTATCCAGCTACAAATAGTTTATGGTTTTATTCTCCAGGGAATAACCAAAGTTGTAAAACAACTTGGTATGATCAAAGACTCGCGGGTAGTTATAAATCTCATTGTTTTTATATGCCTGATCCTGGTGTTTGTAATGAATTACATTAAATGACAATTTTTTTATAATTTATATCTTATACTAATATTGGTGATTATATAATGAAAGTAAAAGTTATTGATGAATCACATGAAAAAGATTTAGAAAATTCTATTAATAATTTTTTAAATAATAATGAATGTGATATTATTGATATTAAGTTTCAAGTTGCTATAGCTACATGTGGGGAAGAACAAATATATTGTTTTAGTGCTATGATAATATATAGATAATGTAAATAAAATAAAAAAGTATTGTTTTTAAAAATTAATTTTGTTAATATTTATAATAGAAGGAGGAAGAAAATGGATAAAAAGAATACTTTTTTATTAACAGTTATTGCTGTTGCAACTTTATTAGTGGCTATTGTAGGTGCAACATTTGCTTATTTTACAGCCCAAACTGGGGAAGGAAAAGATGTTCAAATTGAAGTTACAACATCAACTAGTGATACAACTTTATTTAGTACTTTTGATCGAATTGCTATTAGAGCTAATCAAAGTAATTTTGGGAAAGATGCAGAAGGAAATGGGATTCAGTCTTTAAGAGGAATGACGAAAGGTTATGTTTCTTTTGTAGCTAATTCTAATACTCAAGAAGGTAATTATTGTTATAATGTTGATTTACAAGTTACAAATAATAATTTTATTTATTCATTACCTAAAAATGGAGATGATTATTATCCTGAATTAGTATTAAATTTATGGAAAGGTACTTTAGAGGGAGAAGTTAAAAGTGATTTAGATGATAAATCAATTAGTTATACAGAATATACTGGTTCTAATTTTAGTAAATTAGCTACCGCTAAGACTTTAGAAGATGAAGCAGCCTCAGATAAGACAGTTCCATATAAAGAAAATATTAAAACAGGAAAAGTATGTGATACTCAGGCAATTGGGGATACCTTTGCTGAAAATCCTCAAGATGGATATGTACCAACTGAAAGTGCTAAGTGTGAAGAAAGTGCCACAATAAGTGGATATGATATTACGCTTGTTGGTTATAATGGATCAACTGATACAGAAACAGCTAAATTTGATTTTAGTGGTATAACTAATGGTATTCATAATCAAAAAGTTATTAAAATTCCATCTAGTGAAGATAATTATGAACATAAAATAAGTGTTGTAAAAGGAACACCAAATTTAACTAAAACTGATTATTGGAAAGTAGCCGTTACATTTGTTAACTATAGTGATAGTGATGTAACTGGTGGTAAAGCAGATCAACAACTTAATACTAATAAAACTTATGAAGCAACATTAAAATTTACACCACTTGAAAGTTGTTCAGTTACTCCATAACTTATTATTAAAACTCTATTATATTTAATTAGTAGAGTTTTTATTTTATGTAAATTTTAAAAAAAATAAGATATAAGTCTTGCTTTTAGTTAACTTTTTTGTTAATATTTATAATAGAAGGAGGAAGAAAAGAGAAATGGATAAGAAAAATACTTTATTATTGACTGTTATTGCTATAGCAACATTATTAGTAGCTATAGTTGGTGCAACATTTGCATATTTCACTGCGCAAACAGGTGCAGGACAAGATGTTAAAATTGATGTAACAACATCAACTAGTGATTCATCTTCATTTAATGTTACTCAAAACATTAAATTAAATGCTACTCAAGCAAACTTTGGTGAATCTTCTACTGGTGTAGGTGCTCATTCACTTTCTGCAAGTGGATATGGTGTTGTTTCATTAATAGCTAATAATAATACTAAGAAAGGTGCATTATGCTATAGAGCTGGTTTAATAGTTGATACTAATACCTTCATTTATTCTTTACCAAAAACTAATGATAAACAAGGAAGTAAAACTGATTACTATCCTGAACTATTATTAAGAGTATGGAAACAAAGTGAAAGTGGTAAAGCTGTTCATGAACTTCAAGAAGATGGTATTGATTCTGTAACATTTGCTGCTAAAGATGAATACGGAAATTCTGATGGTGAATCTACTGCTACATCACTACATACAATTACTGGTACTGATACTGCAGCATT
Organism: uncultured Bacilli bacterium; assembly: GCA_947629305.1. Taxonomy (GTDB): domain Bacteria; phylum Bacillota_I; class Bacilli_A; order RF39; family UBA660; genus Onthocola_B. Next base: position 2,761 of record CANRDD010000022.1, read on the forward strand.
AAAATCTGGTACTCCAGAAGAAGATATAACAGTTCCATACAAATCAAGTGATGATATTAAATCAACAGTTAAAAAAATATGCCCAGACTCAGTTTTAAATGAAGATGCTGGTGAATCATGTACAGAAATAACTGATTTAAGTGGTTATGATATTACAATGTTAGGATTTACCAGAGGTGTTGGTACTAACCAAGCAACTCAAAGCTTTACAGATCCAGAATTAAATAATATTATTGGTAAAAAAATAATTTTAATTCCACCTAAAGCAACTGATAAAAAAGGAACAGATGAATATGCTCACAAGATTGAAATTAGTTCAGCTTCTGCTGATCAAAATTCTTTAACTGCAGCTGACTATTGGAAAGTTACATTAACATTTGTTAACTATAGTGATGCTGATATTGAAGCTCCAGGTGAAGGTAAAGGAACAACTACTGAACAATGGTCTGCAGCTCATGGTAATAGTGTTCATTATGCTGACCAAAATAATAACACAGGAAAGACATTCTCAGCTAAATTTAGATTTGAACCAATTGATGCTTCTCAATGTCCACTACCTGCATAAAATTCAATAATAAAGATAAGGACTTAATTTAGTCCTTTTTTCTTTGACTATTTTATAGTACAATAAGGGAGGAAGAAGGAAATAATATGGCTTTATTGTTAACTTTAATAACAGGTTTATTCTTTTTAATTGGTATGTTTATATATCAATTTAGTAAACATAAAGATAATATAATGATTATGAGTATATCATGTGCTTTTATTGTTATATTAGGTTTAATCTTTTTTGATTTAATACCAGAATTAATAGCAATGCATAAACCTTGGTTATTTATCTTTGCTCTAATTGGTTTAACTTTTTTATTCTTTTTTGATAAATTAATACCTCATCATCATCATGAACATAAATTATTATTTGATAATAAAAAAGAACATAAAGAACACTTAGAACATGTTAGTTTAATAACTCTTTTAGCTCTTCTTTTACACAATTTAATTGAAGGAATATCATTATATAGTATAGCCCAATATGACTTATCCTCAGGCCTTTTAATGACCCTTTGTATAGGCCTACATAACTTACCCTTTGGTTTTAGTCTTAATACTATTAAAAATAAATATCGTTATTTACTAATAATATTATTAGTAATATCTGGTTTTTTAGGAGGAATAATAGGTTTATTATTTAATAATATTAATAATATAATAAAAGGAATAATATTATCTTTAACTTTAGGTATGATTATATATATAGCTATTTGGGAATTAGGAAAAGAAGTATTAAATAATAAAGGGAAAAAAGTTAATATTTATGGTATAATAATAGGGATAGTTTTATTAATTATAATTAATTTGATATAGGTGGTAAAAATATGAAAAGAGTTTTAGTAACTGGAGCATCAGGAATGGTGGGAATGCAAGTTTTAAAATACTTATTATCAGAAGGTAAGTATGAAATAACAGCATTAGATTTAAAGAATAAATATACTATTAAAACATTAAAGAAATATAAAAAAAGAATAAATATAATATATGGAGATATAACAGATAATATCTTAATGGATGCTTTAGTTAAAGATCAAGATATAGTTATTCATTTAGCAGCGATACCTATATCATTAGCTAATATTAATGAAACATTAGCTAATGATATAGAATATAAAGGTTGTGAAAATATTATTCGTTCTATATGTTATTATAATCCTCATTGTCATTTATTTTATGCATCTAGTACATCTTTATATAAATTAAAAGAATTATCTAATATTAATAGTAAAATTAATTTAAATGAAGATGATTATTATTTAAAAGTTAAATTATTAATAGAAAAATTAATTAAAGATAAATTAGATAATTATACTATATATAGATTACCTATTATATTAGGAGATTTAAGAAATGATAAATTTATATGGAATGGTATATTAGATCAAAATATTAATTATATAACTAGAGAAGATGCAGCTTATAGTTTTGTAAGAGGAATAAATTATTTAGATAAAATAAATAAGAATACTTATAATGTTATAGATGAAGGTAATATATTATATAAAGATTTAATAAATAATATTTTAAATATATATGGTTATAATTTAGATTATATCTTTTCTAAATTATTTTTAGAAAAAAATTATTATAGTCCTATGGTTAGTGATGGAGATATATTACAAAATATAATAGATTATCAAAATAATACTTTAAATGATTATTATAAATATTTAAAAAGAATAAGTAAAAAAAGAAAAATACCTAAGTTATTAGTTAAAGTAATAAGGGGGAGAAAGAAATGACTGGTTTAGCTTTATCTGGAGGTGGAGCCAGAGGTAGTTATCAAGTTGGTTGTTATATGGCATTAAAAAAATGCCATATTAGATTTGATGGTTATGTTGGCACAAGCATTGGCTCATTTAATGCCGCGATGCTCGCGGCAGGTCAAGATAAAGAATTAAAGAAATTTTGGGAAACAATTAATGTTGGAAAAGTAATTGGTTTTAGTGAAGAATATTTAAAGAAAATAGAAAAGAATAAAAAACATAATAATTTAATAAATCATATCTTTAATAATGCTAAAGATATAATAAAGAATAAAGGTTTTAAAACAGATGGATTATATAATATTATAAAAGAATTTAATTTAGAAAATAAAATTAGATCTAGTCATAAAGATTATGGTTTAGTAACAGTTAAAGCTAAAAGTTTTAAACCAATTTATAAATATATAGAAGATATACCAGAAAATAAATTAAATGATTATATTATGGCTAGTTGTTATTTACCTGTATTTAAAATGCAAAAATTAATAGATGATAATTATTATTTAGATGGAGGATTTAAAGATAATGCTCCCGTTAAGATGTTAATTGATAAAGGATATAATCTAATATATGAAGTAGATTTAGAAGCTATTGGCTTTAGAAGAAAAGTAGATATAAAAGATCAAAAGAAAATTATTAAAATAACACCATCTCATAATTTAAAAAGTATCTTAAATACTAATCAAGAAGATTTAAAATATAATATTAAATTAGGTTATTATGATACATTAAAGAAAATAAAGAAATTAGATGGATATAAATATATATTTTATGTATATAGTGAAGATTTTTATAAATATATTAGTAGAAAAGTAAATAAAAAGATATTAAAAGAAATGGAAATATTATTTAATACTAAGAATATTAAAGTAATAGTTATTAAAGCTTTAGAATTAGTTATGCAATTAAATAAATATGAATATACAAAGATATATAGTCCATGGTTAGTTATTAGAAAAATAAAGAAATTAAATCATAAAAGAGGGGTATATAAATTTATTTTAGAATTAAAGGTTATTTAAGGAGGAAAAGAAAATGGGAAGAGCTTATGAAGTAAGAAAAGCAAGTATACAAAAAACAGGAGCAGCAAGAGGAAAGATATATACAACTTATGCGAAAGAAATATATTTAGCAGCTAAAAAAGGAAGTCCAGATATTGATGCTAATATTAATTTAAAAAGATTAGTTGAAAAGGCTAAAAAAGAACAAGTACCTAGTGATATTATTAATAGAGCTTTAGATAAGGCTAAAGGACTTGGAGAAGAAGAATATAATGAAGTTATATATGAAGGATTTGGACCAGGGGCATCAACTCTTGTTATTAAATGTTTAACAGATAATGTTAATCGAACAGTAGGGATGGTTAGAGCGGCTTTTAATAAAGTTGGGAAGAGTTTAGGAGTAACTAATTCTGTTATGTATAATTATGATCATTTAGGAATTATTTCTTTTAAAAGTAATAAGGAAGAAGAAGTATTTAATGCTTTATTAGAAGAAGGAATAGAACCAATTGATTTTGATACAATAGATGGAGAAATAACTATATCTGTTAATCCTAAAGATTTTAATAAAGTAAAAGATATATTAGAAAAAATAATACCTAATATTGATTATACATTTGATGAAATAGGTATGTTTGCTAAAGAAAAAGTAACATTAACTGGAGAAGATAAAGAATTATTTGCTAAATTATATAATTTATTAGATGATATAGATGATGTTTCACAAATATATACAAATGTCGAATAAGAATAGATTTAAATGTTAATACTATAAATGGTGTTTTATATGTATTATTTAAATCTTTTTTTAATATGTTCTATTATTGGTTATATTGTTGAACAAAGTTTAATGTATATTCTAAATAATCCCTTTAACAGTGGTCTTTTACATGGACCATGGGTTCCTTTGTATGGTATAGCATCATTTATTGTTTTAATAATAGGTAATATAATAAATAAATTAAAATTAAATAAAATAATAAAATATATTTTATTTTTTATATTAAATTTTATTTTATTATCTTTATTAGAATTAATATCTGGTTATTTAATGGAATCTTTATTACATATTGTCTATTGGGATTATTCTAATTTACCTCTTCATTTAGGTAAATATGTATCTTTTTTTACTTCTTTATTTTGGTCTTTATATGCTTCTTTTTTTTATTATATTTTATATCCTAAATTTACTTTTTTAAAAAAGATACCGAAAATAATAACAATAATATTATATATTATATTTATGATAGATATTATTTATACTAGTTATGAATTTATAATATATAATTAACCTAGTCAAGTTTAAAACTTTCGAATAAGATAAAAATAGAAAGGATAGAGATTTATGAATTACGAAAGTTTTAAACAAGAAATGGCAAGTGAACAAAAAGTTAATATGAATTATGATAATGTTGGAGCTAGTATGGCTGGATATCCTGAAGCTATGCATGAATGTCCAAATATGATGATGGGGTCTTGTTGCACACCAATTTATGAATGTCCAAGAGAAAATGTTTGTCATCGTTATATTTGTTATGAAGTTCCACATATTATGCCATGTAATACCAGAATAATTAATCATCATGTTTATCGTCATACTTATCGGCCTGAATATACGACATGTGAAGAAAATGTTATTTCTAATGTCTATGATCGTGGCTGTGGTTGCTAAAAGAATAAGTCTAAAGGACTTATTCTTTTAGAATATTGACAAATTGTTAAACAATGGATATATTAGAAATGGGGATGATTACATGAAGGAAAGAAAACAAAAAAATAATAAAAATATATTGAAAAGAAAAAAATATAAAACATTGGAAGAAAGAATAGCTTTATATAAAAAATTACCTAAAGAAAATAAAGGTTCTGTTATAGATTATGACTGGGGAGAAGATTTAGGAAAGGAAAGATTTTATTAAAGAAAAAATCTTGATTTATTTTTAATTAATTTATATAATCATATTAGATAAAAGAGGTAGTATAAATGAAAAATAAAACATATTATTTAAAATTAGATATAATAAGAGTTATAGCTTGTTTATTAGTTTTATTTTATCATTTAAATATCTTAAAAGGTGGTTTTTTAGCTGTATCCATTTTCTTTGTTTTAACTAGTTATTTAGCTTGTTTATCAGCTTTTAAAAAAGATAATTTTTCTATTATAGAATATTATAAGAATCGTTTTTTTAAATTATATCTACCTTTAATTATTGTTATATTTATAACTTTAGGAATTATATCTTTAATTCCTAGTATTAATTTTTTTAATTTAAAACCAGAAGTTAATTCTATTCTTTTTGGTTATAATAATTTTTGGCAATTAAAGGCTAATTTAGATTATTTTGCTCGTCATGTTGATTCACCTTTTATGCATCTATGGTATATTGCAATATTAATTCAATTTGATTTATTATTTCCATTTATATTTAAATTACTTAAGAAACTAGGGGATAAAATACATCAAAGTATTCCTATAATTATTCCTAGTATCTTAAGTATAATTAGTTTTATTTTCTTTTATTTAACTAGTAAAAATAATTTAATGTTTAGTTATTATCATACATTAACAAGAAGTTTTTCTTTACTCATGGGTATAGCTTTAGCTTTTTATCATCAATATTATTTTAAAGAATTATCTTCTAAAGCTAAATTATATCAAGATTATATTTTTTATTTTTATATAATTATAATTATGATTTTAAGTATCTTTATGAAATCTAATTCTAATTTAATGCCTTTAGCAATGTTATTAGTATCTTTAATTAGTTTAAGACTTATAACTTATTCTCTTAAAAGTGATGATGATTTAACATGGCAAAAGAAAGTAATTAAATATTTAGCTAGTATTAGTTATGAAGTTTATTTAGTACAGTATCCTTTGATTTTTTTAATACCTTTTTTAAATTTAAATAATATCTTAACTAATTTATTAATTATTATTTTAACATTTTTAATTGGAGCTATCTTCCATTTTTGTTTAGATTTAAAAAATAAGAATTATCATAAATTAAAAATAATGGGAATTATTCTTTTAACATTAGGTAGTATATATGGTTTAATTATTTATGTTAAAGCTAAAGATCATACGGAAGAAATGCAAGATTTAGAAGAATTATTAAATCAAAATGAAGAATTATTATTAGCTAAACAAAAAGAATATGCTGATAAAATGGCTGAGGAAGAAGAATCTTGGCAAAGTACGATTGATGAGTTTGAAGCTGCGAATGGTGATATCTCTTCTTTAGTGGCTAATCTTCATCTTGTTGGCATTGGTGATTCCGTTATGCTGGGAGCTGTTCCTAATCTTTATAAAGAATTTACAAATGGTTATTTTGATGCGAAAGTTTCAAGAACGGCTTGGTCTGTTCAAGAAATATTAAATGATTTAAAAAATCAAAAATTACTTGGTGATCCAATTATTTTCCATCTTGGAACAAATGGTGACTGTAGTGAATCTTGTAAAGTAAAAATCATGGAAGCTTGCGAGGGTAAAGAAGTCTTTTGGTTAACTACAACTTATACTAAACAAGCTAGTTTTAATACTAAGATAAGGGAATTTAAAGATAAATATCAATATGATAATTTACATATTATTGACTGGGAACAAATATCGAAAGGTCATCCTGAATACTTTGCCGCGGATGGAATCCATTTAACTGGTAAAGGAAGAGTCTTTTATACGAATACTTTACATGATGCTTTATATAATTTTTATTATGAAGAATATCAACAAAGAAAAAATGATTTAATTAAAGATCATGAAGAAAATAAAAAAAATAATATTACTTTTTATGGAAATGATTTAATGTTAAATTTATATCCTTATATTGAAAATGATTATAAAGAAAATATATTTGATATTAAAAAAGATTATGATTATCTTACTTTAAAAGAAAATATTATTAAACAAATAGATAATAATACTTTAACTAATACTATTGTTATTCTAATGGATAATTTAGAAAAAGAAGAATATAATGATATAATTAATATCTTAAAAGATTATAATGTTATTATAGTTTTAACTAAAAAAATAGAATTAATAAGTAATGAAAATATAAAAATAATTAATTTTTATGAAAATATTGAAAATAATAAAGATTATTTATTATTAGATGGAAAACATTTAAGTGAAAAAGGGAATAAAGCTTTAAAAGAAGTATTAGATGGGATTTTAAAAAGTCACGAATAAGTGACTTTTTAAAATCTAGTCTTCATTGTCAATGATTTTTTCTAGTTCTATTCCTATTTTTGCAACAATTCCAACTACTAAAGCATTTCCCATCATAAAATATCTTCTTTTATCTGTCATTCCTGTATTAGTCCAATTGTCAGGAAATCCATTTATTCTTTCACATTCAAGTGGAGTTAATAATCTTAATTTACCAGTTTTATAATCTTCTATAACATGTGACATTCTACTTAATCCACTTTCTGATGTTAACATAGTTCTAGCTGGAGTATCTAAATTATCTGGAAATGGCATAGCTCCTTCCGAATACATATATGCTTCTCCATTAGGCTTGATTCTTGAAATTTTTTTGCTACCTTTTAAATATCTAAATTTTTCTATTTTATCATCAGATAAGAAATATTTATTCTCTACTTTTTGGGTTTCTCTAATTTTTTTTAAAGGAAAAACTTCCTTACATTTAGCTTCCATTTTAGCAGTATATATTTTTCCATCACACATTACTCCAGCATTATAAAATTGGGTTTGAAAATTATCACTCACATTTGCTAAATCTTTATACATTGATTTAGAAATATTGGCCATATTATAATCTAATTCTTCTTCTTTAACGGGAAATTGTTTTGAAAATACTCCATCTTTAACTATAATATCTTTCATATTTAATTTTTTCATTTTTTCATAATATTTAGTAGATTTATGATAAGCAATTATATATGTTCTTCTTCTTTTTTGGGGTTCTCCATATTCCCCAGCATTAATTACGCGCCACTCAACCGCATAACCATTATCATATAAACTTCTTAAAATCATACCAAAATCTCTTCCTCTTTGACTCGCGGGAGAAAGTAGTAATCTATCAACATTTTCTAAAAATAAGAAGGGAGGTTTCTTTGCTTTAATAGTATCCACTATAGCCCACCATAGAACACCTTTTTTACCTTCAATTCCTTTGCTTCCTGATAAAGTTCTAGCAACAGAATAATCTTGACAAGGAAATCCCCCGACTAACAAGGTATGATTAGGAATTTTTTTTTTGTCAACTTGAAATATATCAACATTTGATACATCATCATATCCAAATCTTTTAGCATAACATTCATAAGCTTCTTGTGATTTAGTCGCTGGTTCCCATTGATTAGCCCATACAAACTTCCAGTTCCCATTTTCATTTACTTTATCATTAATTAAATTAACTTTATTTAATCCACATCTAAAGCCACCAACTCCCGCAAAAAGTTCAACCACTGTCTTTTCCATACCTTTACCTCCATTGTATAAAACTTGTAAATATATTATAATATTTTTAAGTAAAAAGATCAACTTTTATATTTATTATATAATATTAAATGTAAAAGATCAACTTTACATAAGTATTTTACAGCAAATTTAAGGTAAATACAAGATCGAAAGGAGAAAAATGAAAAAAAATTATACAGAAGAAGAAATAAGAATTATAGCCCAATCAGCCCTTGGTAAAAGTTTTGGAGAATTACAAAGAATGAAAGTTAAGGCAATAAAAAATGAAGATTCTGATGATGGTAATGAAGGATTTGATAAAGCCTTCTTTGGACATTTATTTGAAACGGATGTTTTTGGAATGAATATTAATTCTTTTTCACGGCCTGATTTTGAAACTGCTGGTATTGAACTTAAAGTAACTCCCTATAAAAAGAATAAAGATAATACTTTATCAGCTAAAGAAAGATTAGTATTAAATATTATTGATTATATGACGGAATATAAGAATACTTTTGAAACATCTCATTTTTTATCTAAAAATAGTAAACTGCAAATAATTTGGTATTTATGGGAAAAAGATAAAAAGAAAGAGGATTTAAGAATAACTAATGAACTTTTATATTCTTTCCCTAATGATGATATGCCTATTATAAAAAAAGACTGGGAATATATTATTAAAAAGATTAAAGATGGAAAAGCCCATGAAATATCCGAAGCTGATACAATGTATTTAGGAGCTTGTACTAAAGGTGCTAACAAAGAATCTAAAAGAGAACAACCGTTTTCTGATATTAAAGCAATGCAAAGAGCATTTTGCTTTAAAGCTTCTTATATGACAGGTCTTGTTAGAAAATATATTGGAAATTATGAAGATGTTGAAAAAATATTAAAAGGAACAGAAGAATCATTCACGGATTTTATTGAAAATGTTATTAACAAATATAAAGGAAAAACTCAATTTGAATTAATGAAAGAATTAAATATATATTCAAAGGCCAAAAATGTTTTTAGCATGATTATAAGTAGGATGTTTAATGTTAAAACAAAACTTAAAGATACTGATGAGTTTACCAAAGCCAATATTATACCCAAAACTATTAGGGTGGAGACAAATGGACGAATTATAGAATCAATGTCATTTCCTTATTTTAAGTTTGATGAAATAATAAATACAGATTTTGAAGATTCTGATTTAAAAGAAGAACTAGAAACTACTAAGTATATGTTCTTTATATTTAAAAAAGAAAATAGTGAATATGTATTTAAAGGAATTAAGTTATGGAATATGCCTGAACTTATTATAGAATCAAAAGTTAAATCAATGTATGAAAAGACTCAAGATATTATTAGAAATGGTAATATTGTAAATCATATTGATGAAAATGGTAGAAGAATTACTAATTTTCCAGGAATAAGTGATAATGGAATATGTCATGTTAGACCTCATGGTAGAAATTCTAAAGATACAATTCCTCTTCCTGTTAAAGACAAAGTTACAGGAGCTACTAAATTTACTAAACAATGTTTTTGGTTTAATAATAACTATTTAAAAGAAATTATTACAGAATTTTTATAATATCATTAATTAGTTTTTATTAAAAATAAAAGAACTATAAAGAACTTATTTCCTTATAGTCATTAAAAGCGAAAATAAATAAAGGGATTATAATTAGAACCTAGGATAAAAATAATAGATATAATAAATAATATAAGATAAAGAATATTATTTAAATAAGTATTTTTAGTTAATAGATGAAATGGATAGATAAAGATAATACTTATAATAAAGATAATAATAGAACGTATTTTAAAGATTTGAAGATGTTTTAATAAAGTAATACTACCTAGACCATAGATACCAATTAAAGATTTAAAGGCTAGATATAAATTATTTAAATCAGTAAAATAGAAAATTAACCAACCTAACATAATTAAAAAAATTGTATATAGATGTTTTAAAAAATGAGGTAATTTAGGTAAGATATTTTTTAATAAATATTTTTCTATTAAAAGTAATAATGCATAATATAGACCCCAGAGGATAAAGTTAAAACTAGCGCCATGCCAAAGGCCGGTTAAAAACCAAACAATTAAGATATTTAAAATATGTCTGGGAATAGATACTCTATTTCCACCTAAAGGAATGTAGACATAATCCCTGAAGAATGTTGATAAAGATATATGCCAACGGCGCCAAAATTCCGTAATACTTTGGGCAATATAAGGAAAATTAAAGTTTTCAGAATAATGGAAACCTAGCATTTGGCCTAAGCCAATAGCCATATCTGAATAACCAGAAAAATCATAATATATTTGCAAAGTATAACAAATTAAAGCAATGAAGGAACCAAGAAAACCAATTAGTTTTAAATTAGAGCCAAAGATACTATCAGCAATATAAGCTAGTTCATTAGCCAGTAATACTTTTTTAGCTAAACCAACAATAAATCTTTTTAAACCACTGGTAAATAATTCAGTATTTTCTTTTCTATTTTCTATTTCTTTATTTATCTCTTCATAACGGACAATAGGCCCAGCAATTAACTGAGGAAAAGAAGCAATATAACAACCTAAATTAAGAATACTTTCTTGGACTTTTACTTTTCCTTTATAAACATCAATAACATAGGTTAATATTTGAAATGTATAAAAACTAATACCTATTGGTAAACTTAATTTTAAATAATGAATATTTAAAGAAAAAATATTATTAATACTACTAATAAAGAAATTATAATATTTAAATATACCTATTAAACCTAAATTAAATATTAATAATAATATAAATATAATTTTATTATTATTTTTCTTATTCATTATTAAAGTTAAATAATAATTAATAAGAATAGAAAATAACATTAAAAAGATATATATTGGTTCTCCATAACTATAAAATAATAAAGAAAATAATAGTAAGATAATATTACGACTTTTTCTTTTTTTAAAGAAAAAATAAAAAAAGAAAAAGATCGGTAAGAATAGAAAAAGAAAAATTGTACTAGAAAAGACCATTAATAAACCCTCCCTGTAAAATTATAATTATATTGATCAAACATGGTTGAACCAGATTCATAAAGAAATAATACTTTAGTTATATGATTATCTTTAATATATTTAGTTAAATTAAAAGTATTATTTTTAAATTCATCATAACGTAAATTAATAACATGGGTATTATTAAATGAAGAAGCAATTAAATAATCAATAGACCAAGCAAATGAATCAGACATAATTAATAAATTATCTTTATTTTCATTATGGAAATAATGATATACTACTTTTCCATATTGACCATTGTAATAAGATACATAATAATCATAATATTTATTTGTTTTATTTAAAGCTATTTTTCTTGGTTTAAATTCTTTTGGTGCTTCTTTATCATTAACTAAAACGGTATATTCTCCCTTATAATTAACATCACTAATATAATCATAGGTTTGATCTAACATAGCTGTTTTAGCTAATGAACCATAATATTTTTGCTTCTTATTTTCCCATACTTCTAAATTAGGTAAAGGATTTTCTTTTAATAACTGCATTATATCTTTATAACCTTGTAAAGCACCATGCATATTCCAATGGTGATCTGTTTTATAAAAATAATTAAGATATTCAGAAATAGAATTAATTTGTAGATAAGATACATTTATATTAGAATCTAATTTATCTATAAATGAATATAAATAATGATTTAAATTATAATCTTTTAAATTAGTTATTTCATATCTAGTTGGTAAATATAAATATAATTCTATATCTTGTTTAGCTAAATTATTAAAAAAATTAACTTGTTTATTTAATCTTTCTTCTAATTCATCATCGGTATAAAATGTTTCATAATAATAAAAATCATGATCTTTATTATAAAATAAATATTCTTGATCACTATTAATTTTTAAAGGTATATTATGATAAAATAATTTATTAGTTTGATAATTAATATTTTGATATAATTCATTAAGAGGAATATAAAAAGGAAAATAATTATTAGCTCTATTTTCAATAGCTACTTTTAAATGATTAAATCTATTATCTAATTTATCGATAATATTATTTTCCTTTTTATATTCATAAATTTGCCAATTATCAGTAGTATTAATAGGACTAATATTTAAGAATACTAAAACTTGTTTAAATATATAAAATATAAAAACACCATATATTAAAAATAAAAAAGAATATACTAAAAATTTATTTTGTTTCATTATCTTCAACTTCTTTTCTTAATTTAATTTTAGCATATTCTTATTATAGTTAAAATCTTTTTTAATAATTATTTATAATTTTTTCCTTGATAAGTATTTCTTTTAAACATTTCTTTATCAATGTCATTTAAAACACCAAATTTTTTAATTAACCAAGTCGGGGCAATAAGTTCACTAGTTAAAGGATCACCAGTTATTCTTTCAATAACAATTGTATCTTTTAATAATTCTAGTTCACTTACTACAATATCAATATATTCTTCTTTTGTTAATAAAGAAAATTTATTTTCTTGATACATTTTAGCTAATTTGGTATCTTTAGCAACATATAACATATGAATTTTAAGAGCATCAATATCTAAAGTATTTAAAAAACGGCAAGTATTTAACATATTCTCTTTAGTTTCATAGGGAAGACCATTGATGATGTGGATTACTGTGAAAATATGGTAAGACTTAAGTTTACGCACAGCTAGAGCTAAGTCTTCTTTGGTGTGACCTCGGTTAATTAATTTTAATGTTTCATTATTAGATGACTGAAGACCTAGTTCAACCATTAAAAATGTTTGTTTATTTAATTCTTGTAAGTATTGGTACCATGCCTCACTAATAGCATCAGGTCTAGTAGCAATAGCAATACCAACAACTTTAGGTAAAGCAAGTAACTTGGTAATTAAAGGTGTTACTTCTTGAACAGGAAGAGAAGTATTAGTTCCTGACTGAAAATAAGGTATATATAAACTATTAGGCCATTTTTTCTCTAATATTTCTTTGGTTGAATTAAATTGTTCAATATAATTATCAGTATCTATAATAATATTAGCTTTACTTCGGTTAGAACAAAAGATACAACCACCTGATGATTTATTGGGGCATCCAGCATTAATATCAATTGGTACTTTCATAACTTTTTGGCCAAATTTATTTTTAAAGAAATAATTTAAAGTATGATATCTTTTATTATCTAAGGTATATTTAAACATTTTAATCCCTCGTTTATTTATGATTTTATCATTAATTATTAAAATAATAAAGTTGTTATTTCGAAAAATATGCGTTATAATGATGATGTTGCTGAAATAGCTCAGTTGGTAGAGCAATGCCCTCGTAACGCATAGGTCGTAGGTTCAAGTCCCACTTTCAGCACCAGATAGATACCAAACTCGGAAAATTTGAGTTAAAAATAGAAAATAGAAAACGGCAAGAAAAGTAACTCGGGAAGAGTTACTTTTCTTATTAATTTATGTTACAATAAGTCTGCGATTAGCAAATAAAATAAATTAAAGAATAGGAGTATACTGATGGTTAAAGTATTAAAATTTAGAGTAGGAATAGAAGGGTTAGAAAATAAAATATGGAGAGTTATAGAAATAATAGATCGAATGACCGTGGCTGATTTAGCTTATACAATATTAGCTACTTTTAATTCAAGAGCTTATCATTTATATAAAATATATTATAATGATAATATATATGATTGCCGTCTTAATCCTAAACTAACTAAGTATGATGAAGATAAATTAAGTGCTATTACGACAAAATTAAGTATACTTGATTTAAAAGAAAATGATTTAATGGAAATGGAATATGATTATGGATCACCAACAACATTTTATATTACTTATTTAGGTTATGAAGAATTAAAGAATTATAATGATGCTAAAAAATATCCTTACATAGTAGATGGAGAAGGATTAGGAATGTTAGATGATAGATCAAGTTATGCTTTAAAAGATATTGTATTAGAAACAGATAAATTAGGATATTCTAATTGTTATTTTCCCGCTATATATGAAACTAAGAAAATATATGATTACCGAAAATATAATATAAAAACAGATAATAAAAATTTAAAAGGATTAGTTCTTTTAATAAAGAATGGTTATGAAGTATAAGGAAGTTTTATAAATGAAATATAATTATCCAATTAAATATGCAGCCATGCCTATCATGGAACAGGTGGGTTGGAGTCATGGCTTAAATGAATTAGAAAGAGAATATGATGTTGTTTGTTATATTGTTTCAAAATGTTTTCTATTAAGTGATAAAACTAAATATCAAGAAAATGGGGAAAGCGAAAAAGAATATGAAGTAGTTTTTCCTTATCAAAAAGGACAATATTCTTGGGAAAGAGTTAAACCATCATCTAGTAATTCTTGTTATGTTGATAAAGTATTTGTTAGTTATAAAGATGCTTTAGAATATGTTAAAGAAAAGAATCATAAATTAAGTACAAAAATAGCTTTTACTAGTAATTTAAGTAAAGATTATTCAACAAAAATTAAGGAATTTAAAGATAAAGTACATAAATATAATTTATTAGAACAACAAATATTAACTAATACAACTGATTTAGATTCAAGTTATCAAAAGAAATTAGATAATATAATTATATATAATAAAGGAATATTAAAAGAAATAAATAGTAATATATATGAATATTTAAATTATTCTAATTATAATAATTATATTGTATATACATTATCATTAAAAGAATATAAAGAATTATTAACAATAAGAGATAATAAAGAAATAGAAGATAATATTTTAAAAAAGATACCTATTTTATATCATAATGGCAAGGAAAATCCTCAAGTAAAATTAGTTATTAATGATAATGGTAAAGTTTTATATTATATAAATAAATGGGAATCTTTAATTCCTTATGAAAAAGAGAATTTATTTTTTGATTTAAGTATGATAAATGAACAATGTGAATATGTTTTTACAACAGAAACATTAAGTGATATTGTAAATAGTTTTAAACAAGCTAAAAATATTGATTTAAATGAAGGACAAAAATTAGTTTTGAAAAAATAATATTAGATAAGATATAAAGACTATTATAAGAAAAGAAAAAGTAGTAATAATTATAAATGTTTGAGCCCAAAAGAAAATATTGACAAAATTATTGTTTTTACCTTGGTTATGTAAACTTCGAGTACATAGATAAGAAAAAATCCAGCAAGGTATACTTACAAAAAGATTACCAAAAGATGTAATACTTAAAAAAAGAAAAAAGATAGATAAACCAAGAACAAATTTATTTTCGGGAAGAACTTTACTATTTGTTTTATTTTCTTGAGAATATCTTTCTTTTCCACAGTCAAAACAAATGTTATCTCTTCCTTTATTTTCTTTTCCACAGTAAAGACAATACCATTTCATTATTATCACCTTTCGTTTAAATTATATCATGTATACTATAATTTTTAAACTATTTACTTTTAGCAAAAATATGGTAAAATAATAACCTGAATAAGGGGGAATAACCATGAAATTATACCGGGCACTTGATTATAATAATAAAGTTTGGTTTTATGATGAACTTAAAAATGGTAAATATAATGAAACAATTAATTTACTTGGTGAAAAAGTATTTTCTCCCTCATATGAATATATCCGAGAAAATAAAAGATATAATGGTAATTCCCATACTTTTTTAATTGAAGAAAAAATGGTTAAATTTTTTTATCCTAGTTTAATTGATGCTTTAAGTTGGGCTTATTATTCTAATGGTCAAATAATAATTATGGAAATAGATTTACCTTATGATAATATAAAGAATTATTTTGGGCTAGGATTTTATGATGTTAATAAGTTTGAAGTATGTCTTCCTTATCATTATTTTCATGAATTAACCGGTGATAATGATTATAATTTTGAAAAAGCTTTATCTTTAATGGAAAAAAGAGAATTAACAAAAGAAGAAATAACTTTCTTTTTAAGTAATTTAGATAAGAAAGAAAAAATAAATAATTTAGCAACCTTTGGAGCTAATGCCTTATATCCTTATTTATGTTATAAAAGTAAAATAAATTTTAGTATTTTAAAAACTAAACATAATATTTTCTTTAAAGAATTAATTAAAGAAACAAGAGATAGTAGAAGGGAAGAATATATAAATAATGTGGATAAAGTTAAAGTTATCAACCAAGAATTTTTAATTAATGAGGCATCAAGTATAATAGAAGAAGAAAATGCTGAGGTTAAGAAAGTATTAGCTCGGAAAAATTATAAATTTATTAACAAGGGAGTTTAGTTATGAAAATATATAGAGCTATTAATTATAGTGAAAATAGGGATTATTCCTTTTATTTATTTTACCGAGGTGTATATAATGAAGCTTTAAATCTTTTAAATGCTTCATCATTTTCTCCATCTTTAAGTTATTTAAAACATTTTACTACTTATGATAGTTCTTATTTTACATTTATTTTAAAAAGAGAAGTTTATAAATTTTTTTATGCTAGTATTATTGATGCTTGTAAGTGGGTTGAAAATGATGATTTTATTATTTTAGAAATAGATTTACCTCTTGAAGAAATAAAGAATTATTTTGGGGTAGGTTTTTATGATGATAATAGATTAGAAATATGTTTACCATATCATAAATTATATACATTATCTAATAGTAAAACAAATAATATTATTGAAGCATTAGATTTATTTGAAAATAAAACATATAGAGAATATAAAGATAAATTAAATCAATTTAAGAAAATACCTAATTTAACTTTAGAAGGAGCTAATGCGATATATCCTTATTTATGTTTTTCGTTAGGAATATCTTATAAAATATTAAAATTAGATAATAATAAAGAATTTATGAAGTGGCTTGAAGATGATGAGTTTGTAAGACCAAATGATTTATCAAGACAATTAATCAAAGATTTAGATTTAAATCAAGAATTTGTAGAAAAAGAATATTTATCATTTGTAGAAGAAGAAAATGAAATCATAAAAAGACAGTTAAAGAAAATGGGACATGATTTTCAAACATATTTACAAAAATAATAATTTTATCCATATTTTATAAAAAAATCCTTATAATAGTAATAGGTGAATAGAATGAAAAAATTAATTTGGTTAGTATTACCTTTTTTAGTTCTAGGAATCTTTTATTTTAAAAAAGATATACCAAAAGAGAATATAAAAGAAGAAAATAATCAGATAGAAGAAAAAGTAAATGAATTATTAAATAAAATGAGTATAGATGAGAAAATAGCGCAAATGTTAATAATTAGTTTTAAAGGAACATCTTTAGATGATGATTTAAAAGAAACTTTAATGACATATAAACCTGGAGGAGTAATTTTCTTTAAAGATAATTTAAGTGATTATGAAAATAGTAAGAAGTTAATCGAAAATATAAAAATGACGAATGATATTCCTTTATTTATTGCCGTGGATGAAGAAGGGGGAAAGGTGCAAAGACTAGAAAATTTAGCTGGTTTAGATTATCCAAATATTCCTTCTCAAGCTTTACTTGGCCAAATAAATAATCCTTCTTTAACTTATCAAGTTGGGCAAGTATTAGGTCAAAAGTTAAGACTTTTAGGTTTTAATCTTGATTTTGCTCCTGTTGTTGATACCTTAACATCTTCGCAAAGTCCCATTGGAACGAGAAGTTTTGCTAGTGATCCAAGCACTGTTGCGATGCATGGTTTAAATATGGCTAAGGGTTTAAGTAGTGTTGGTATTATTCCTTGTTTTAAACATTTTCCTAATCATGGTTCAACTAAGGTGGATTCCCATTATGACTTACCTATTTTAAAGGAAACAAAAGAAGAATTAGAAAAAGGATTACTTCCTTTTAAAACAGCCATTAAAAACGGGGCATCAATTATCATGGTTGGTCATTTAGCTTTACCCAATGTGACGCAAGACAATGTGCCTGCTTCTTTATCAAAAGAAATAATCACCGACTTATTAAAAACAGAACTTGGTTATAAAGGTCTTGTTATCACGGATGCTCTTAATATGGAGGCCTTAACTAAAAATTATAAAGAAAAAGAAATTTATGAGATGGCAATTAACGCAGGTGTTGATATTTTGCTTATGCCAAAGACTATAGAAGGAGCTCTTAAGTTAATCAAGGAAAGTTTAGATGATGGGGTTATAAAGGAAGAACAAATTAATTCTTCGGTTAAAAAAATATTAAGTTTAAAAGTAGAAAAGTTATTTAATGAAAAAGAATATTACTCTTTAAGTAAGAAAGAAATTCAAAAAATTATGGCTAATTTTTAAATAAGTTTGAGTTTGCCCTTTTTGGAAACAGATATAAAAGTTGAGTCTTAAATGCCACTTTTCATTATTTGAAAAGTGGCGT
>CANRDD010000023.1 GCA_947629305.1 uncultured Bacilli bacterium
AAAATAGTAGATCTTCTTGACCATGTTTTAATAACTGTTTTTTTGTTACTTTTATTCATTTCTTGAACCTTTTTCATTAATGATTCATCAACAAAAGGTCCTTTTTTTAAACTTCTTGCCATTTATACCCTCCTACTTATTCTTCCTACTAACAATAAGTTTTTCGCTTTTCTTTTTAGATTTCCGAGTTTTAACCCCAAGAGCAGGTTTACCCCAAGGAGTCATTGGGTTCTTACGTCCAATTGGTGCTCTACCTTCGCCACCACCATGAGGGTGATCATTAGGGTTCATAACAGATCCACGGTTTGTTGGTCTAATACCCATATGTCTTTTCCGACCAGCTTTACCTAAATTAACTAACTTATAATCTTCATTACCAACAACACCAATTGTTGCCATACATACACCAAGAATAAGTCTCGTTTCGCCACTCATTAAACGAACCATAACATATTTACCTTCTCGGCCAAGTATTTGAGCAGATGATCCAGCACTACGACATAATTCTGCCCCTTTACCAGGTTGAAGTTCAAGACAATGAACTGTTGTACCAACTGGGATATTGGCAAGTGGTAGGGCATTACCAACTTTAATATCAGCATCTGGTCCATTTTCAATAATCATTCCAACTTCTAAACCATTAGGAGCAATAATATATTTCTTTTCGCCATCTCGATAATTAATTAATGCAATATTTGCACTTCGATTTGGATCATATTCAATTGATGCAACTTTTCCCGTTACCCCAATTTTATTTCTCTTATAATCAATAACACGGTATTTTTTCCGATGACCTCCCCCAATATGACGAACAGTCATTTTACCTTGATTATTTCTTCCACCAGTTTTACTTTTAGCTTTTAAAAGTGATTTAGTAGGAGCAACATTCTTGGTAAGTTCTTCATTTGTTAGAGTACTCATTCCTCTTCTACCATTAGTAGTAGGTTTAAAATGTTTAATTGCCATATGTTTTTATCCTCCTTACTTAAATTTCAATACTAGAACCTGGAGCTACTGTAACAATAGCTTTTTTATAGGTTTTAGTCCGTCCGGCATAACGCCCAACTCTTCTTCTTTTTGATTTTGTATTTAATGTATTAACACTAACTACATTTACTTTAAAAGCTTCTTCTATTGCTTTTTTAATTTCTGTCTTTGTTGCTGTCTTTTGGACTTTAAAGGTATAAATACCTGCACTTCGAGCAGCCATAGACTTTTCGGTTACAACTGGTGCAATAATGATATCAGCATAATGTTTCATTATTTAAGCACCTCCTCAATTTTTTTAACAGCTTCTTCATCCATTACTAATGTATCAGCATTTACTAAATCATAAACATTTATTTCATCAGTGAATAACATTAAACAATTTGGTAAATTTCTAGTTGCTAAATATAAATTTTCCGCATCATCACTAGTAACAAATAATACTTTATTATCACTAATTTTTAAATTTTCTAATACTTTAACAGCATCTTTTGTTTTACTACTATCCATTTTAAAGTTATCAACAACAATTAATTCTTTAGAAATAACTTTACTAGTTAAAGCACTCTTTAAAGCAAGCACTCTTTCTTTTCGATTTATTTTAAAAGAATAATCTCTTGGATTAACTCCAAATGGAATTCCACCTCCGCGCCATTGTGTAGCTCTTATACTACCTTGACGAGCACGGCCAGTTCCTTTTTGTTTCCAAGGTTTTCTTCCACCCCCAGAAACTTCACTTCTATTCTTAGTTTTTCTTGTTCCTTGTCTTGATGCATCAAGTTGAAGACGAATCATCTTCTTTAAAGCATCTTCATTTACTTCAATATTCCAAATACTATCAGCTATTGTTAAATCTTTTACTTTTTCTCCTTGGAGATTTTTAACACTTATCTTTGTCATTATTAATCCTTCCTTTAGGCCTAAGCTTGTTCAGTTTCTTGTGCCTTTTCTTCAGGTGCTTCAGTTTTTACTTCTTCGGTAACAACTGTTTCTTCCCCTTGATCAGCACTTACTGGAGTAACTTCATCTACTACAGCATCTTCATAACTGATAATTTCTTTTGGACTAACCTTTCTTGTATTTTTAACAGCTGATTTAATTAAAACTAAAGAATTTTTTGCACCTGGAACATTACCACTTACAAGAACATAATTTTCTGAAGTATTTACTTCAATAATTTCTAGATTTTGAATTGTAACTGTTTCAACACCCATATGTCCTGGTAACATTTTCCCTTTTAAAACTCTTTTTGGTAACATTGTACCTAAAGATCCTGGTCCACGATGATAGTGAGATCCATGGGTCATAGGTCCACGAGATTGATTATTTCTTCTAATAACCCCTTGGAAACCTTTTCCTTTTGATGTACCTGTTACATCGACTACTTCGCCAGTTGTAAAGATACTGGCATCAATTTTTGCTCCAACTTCATAACTTCCATCAAAATCTCTAATTTCTTTTAAGAAGCGCTTAGGAGTTGTGTTTGCTTTTTTCGCATTGCCAATTTCAGCTTTGCTTGCATTTTTTTCTTTCTTTTCAAATACGCCAAGTTTTAAAGCATTATAACCATCTTTTTCCATTGTCTTTACTTGCATAACAGTATTTGGTTCAACTTCAATAACCGTGACAGGAATTAGTTTTCCATCTTTTGTAAAGACTTGAGTCATGCCAACTTTGCGTCCTAAGATTCCTTTCATAATATTTTACCTTACCTTTCTTATAATTTAATATTTACATCAACACCACTTGGTAAATCTAAATGGCTTAATGCATCAATAGTTTCTTTGCTAGGATTATTAATATCGATTAATCTCTTATGAGTTCTTCTTTCGAATTGTTCTCTAGCATCTTTATATTTGTGTACGGCTCTTAATACTGTCACCTTTTCGATTTCTGTTGGTAGAGGGACAGGACCAGATATTTCGCCACCGGTTCTTTTTACAGTTTCAACAATTTTACCAGCCGCGATATCAAGCATACGATGATCATAAGCTTTTAAATTGATTCTAACTTTGTCTTTTGCCATAAACTTTAGTCCTCCTTTCGTCTATATCTAGTATAGGCTTGCTCCGTATAAATTCTCTAATACACTTACCAACTTACCCTAGTGTATCAGTAACTTCACACATCAATGCAGTCATACAAATAAGATTATAGCATTAAAGTCTATGAAAAATCAAGAAAAAATTGCTATTTTTTTGCCCATTAAACAAAAAAATAAATCAAAGTCTAAAACTTGATTCATTTTCTTTTATTTAAAATCTATTTATCATTAGGTATAGGAGGTATATCTGTAAATAAAATATTTATTTCTGTTAAATCTTTAGCTTTAACCCAATCAGGCATTCCTTTTAACCAAATTAATGTTTCTTTATCTACTTTATTTTCTTTTATCATTTGTTCAATTTGTTTTAAAGTAAATGGACCTGTTGCTTTACCACTTAAAGCAACATAATATGTTCCAAGAGGAGGTATATTTACAACTTCTTCTTTTTCATTATTTAATATCTTTTGCATTGTTCCTGCAATATTTTGACCAACAGCTCCACCTAAAGCCATACTTGCCATCATCGCCGCCGGATTAAAACCATTTGCGGATGAATCTATATTTATATTCCCAGCTCCATTTTCTCCCATTTTACCTAAGGCATTAGCTCCAGCAACACCAACCTCGGCAACTTTTTCAGTTTCAAAGGCATTAAGGTTAGCACTTTGCGTTTCTTTATGTTTAGCATATTGTTCTTCTTCTCTTTGAATTCTTAATGTTTCTTCATAATTTTCTGCTTCAATTCTTTGTTTATCAGATATATTTTTAACTTCGGCTTCTTTTATAGCTTCTGTTTTAGCAACTTCCACATCTTTAGTTACCCTCATTAGTTCCAAATAATTAGAACTATTTTTATCAATTTCAATTGCTCCAAGATCAATAGCCTTACAAGTAATACCAAAGTCAGTTTCTAATCTTTCCTTTAAACCATCTTCTATTTCTTTATTTAATTCAGGTAATTTTGTTTCAATTTGCCATGAAGGAATATTATATCTTATTGAAGCATTAGCTACACTCCCTTTCACAAACCGGCAGACAGCATCCTTAATTTGCTTTTGAAACTCTTCTAAATTAAAATCAATTAAACGATGTAACTTAATAAAATTTTTATAATCAGTAATATTAAAAGTAATTGTTCCTCGAACCGCAACGGGGATACTAAATTCTTTAAAATTAACATCATAAATATCAAAATAAGGAATAGCAAACTTTGTTTGAATTATTTGCGCTAAATTAATAAAATAAACTTCTGCTTGAAAAGGTGTATCTCCATTATAAAATAAACCTAATATATTAGATATAACTGGTAAATTAGCTGTTTTAAGCACATCATCAAAAGGTCCTTCAATATAATCAAGATATGATCCATCTTTTTGTTTATAAACAAAGACAGCAACTTCTCCTGTTTTAACTCTTAAAGAAGATCCAAATCTAATAGCATTTTCTCTTTTACTCTCTCCTAAATTAGTATTTTTAGGATGCCATTTCCATATTAAATATTCTTCTTCATCACATCTTATTTGATCTAATAATCCTTCATTTTTTGTAAATAATCGCATTTTCTCATTCTCCTTTATTTAAATTAATGGTAATAATCTTTTTATTTTGATTATAACTTATACTTAATTTTAATTGATCTTTACGAGCTGAATAATTAGTTTCATTTTTAATTAAATCATTTTCATATCCTTTACTTCGGCACT
This sequence comes from uncultured Bacilli bacterium, assembly GCA_947629305.1. Taxonomy (GTDB): domain Bacteria; phylum Bacillota_I; class Bacilli_A; order RF39; family UBA660; genus Onthocola_B. The sequence goes on from CANRDD010000023.1 coordinate 4,738, forward strand.
TTTTAACATATTCTTCAAAATCATCTTCATTTACATTATACAAATCAATACTTAAATATGTCAAACTTTCATAATTAATTTTTCCTTGATTTGTATCTGGCTCTGGTAAAGCTTTAAATAACTCACTATCCTCCCAAGTAAATGTCGAATTATAATCAACTCGAGGTTCAACATTAGTATTATTAACAATAATAACTAATAATATAAAAATTAAGATAACAATAATAATATTAATTAATAATTTTCTTTTTATTTGATTCTGACATTTATTTTTAATATTTACAATATCATTATAATTTTGATTAACAATGGAATCTTTAGGAAAAAGTATGTCGGCTTTTTGTTTTAATTGGGAAGCTTTATCATTCCATAAATTTAACCAATACATATTTTTTTGATCTAAAGTTTTATTAGATATAAAACTCATTTTATCTTTACAAAAAATTAAAGCAGCCACGATAGATTCCCTGTCCATTGGAAAAGAATAATTTTCTATTAACGTTTCTAAAGCTTTTTCTTCTTTAGTTAAAATAACTTTTTTCTTAGGTAAATATAAAAGATTTATTCTTTTTAAAATTAAAGGTATTCCTAAAAGATAAATATTTAAAATTATCCACCAGAATTTTTTAGATCCTTTTAACTTTTGTTCATCTTGATTATCAAAGATTAACTTTTCAATATCATTAACTTCTGTGGCAAATTTAGATAAAGAATTATTAACTTTTTGATTATTTAATTCATAACCACAGGCAGGACAAATAGCCACGAAAGAAGTTAGAACTTCTCCACAGTTAGGACATTTATGAATTATGCCATCATAAACAAATTTTCTTTCATCTTCATTACTTGTAACTTGTCCACATTTATTACAATATTTACTATCCTTACTTAATTTATTCCCACATTTCGAACAATATATATAATCATTCATGCCTAACTCTCCTAGCTATACCTAAATTATATTTTAAATATTCTTTAATTGCAATCTTCTTTTATTTAATTTTACTATTAGGATAGTCATCTTTTATTTTTTTCTAGTTAAATATATTCCTATTATTATAATAACTAAAACTATTGGAGCTATTCGAACAAAGAGCCATATAAAACTATGAATTCCTACACCTAAAATAGCCAGCTCAGGATCATTATAATCCCATTCCATATATTTATTACCAAGGAAAAAAAGACCAAGAAAAATTAATATTATAATAATAAAGATAGTTATAAATAAATAATGCCATATTTTTCGATTTAATTCTTTTTTCTTAATTAGTTGTAAATTTATTAGTTCTAATTTTTTAGCTAATTCTGATAAAGAATCTTCTTTTTCTTTAAGAATATTTTCACCTAATAAAGTACTAACTGGTGTATCTAAAACTTTAGATAAAGAAACTAATAATTCCGAATCAGGAACTGATAAACCTTGTTCCCATTTAGAAATAGTTTGTCTAACTACATTTAATTGTAAAGCTAATTCTTCTTGGGAAAGACCTTTGGCTTGGCGAAGTGCTTTAATATTATCTTTTAACATGATAACCTCCTTTCCTAAAAATTATAGATTAAATAATAGAATTGCCACAAGCAATGAATATTAACATAAAGATAAAAAATGTCTACCATTTATATAGAGACATTTTTATTTTAATTAAGATACAAAATATTTTTCGATAATTTCATTATTTAATCTTATGTCTACGTTTGTAAAATCAAGATGGTCATCTTCAATAATTTCCTTGCTAAGTTCAATTGGCTCATTTGGAAAAGCTATAGAATATTCACCACTTTCACCTATTAATTTATCATCTTTATCATAAAATTGAATTAAATTATTACCAAGTGCAAGCCAAGTATTTTCTTGATATTCAATATTTTCAAAATCTTTTAAAAAATCATCTATTACATCTTTATCAGTAATAACTCTATTTTCTTCAAGATTACCACATGTTCTCCAAGTTATTGAACAAATATTATTTTCAATATCACTTTCATTTTCATAATCTACTTTAGATAAAACTATTTTAGCTGTATCGTCTTTAACTTTTAATACAAATTCATCAATTTGAGCTTGATAATCTTTTTCTTCTTGTTTATTACTACTACATCCAGATAAAAAAACTATTACCATGATTAGTACAACTATTTTTTTCATTATTTCCTCCACTTAAATTTATGTAATAAATTATAAAGCTACTATATTGTTTTGTCAAATAAGCTATCTATCTATAATATTTTATATTTACCAATTTTTTGAAAGATCAAAATCTTTAGCATATGAATAGTCTATTAATTCTCCATTCTTTGTTTCAATCCACCCTTTAAATTTATGAGACCAATCAGTTAATTTTTTAGCATTTTTACCCCTTAATTTAGATAAAACTTTATTCATGATATCAAGTTCTTGTTTATTAAACAAAACTAAATCAGGTTTGGTTGTAGGCTTAAATAATATTTTATCTTCTTCATCGTTTACCATTTCCAAATAATTTTGTTTTACTAATAAATTTAAGATTGCATCTTTATTATCAAAAATTGGTCCATATGTACCATGAGCATATTTAAAAGAAGTAATAGATTTAGAATATTCTTTAAATGATTGAAAATCTATGGAAAATAAATTTTTCATTATTTGGGTTTTCGTTAAATAATTATTTTCTAAAACATATAAAAAAACATTTATAGTCTTTATATCTAATTCTGTATTTACTATATTAAATATTTTAAAATATAATTTTTCTCCCAAAGATTTACGATTAGTTTTTAGAATATTAATAAATTCACTTTTATTATTTTTAATTTTATTATATATTTGTAAATATTGTTTTTGAGGTAAAGAATCAGCATTTTCATATCTTACAATAGTTCTTTTACTCCACCCAAGAGATTTTGCAAATAATTCTTGAGATAAATTATATGATTCTCTTATCTTTTTTAATTTAGAAAATGATAAATCATATAATTTTAAATATTCATTATAAATATCATACAAAGAATTATCCAAATTTTCATCAAATAATTCACTATTACATAATGGACATATAAAAACCTTTTCTTTAATTTGTATTTTTTGTTTATGAACTATATAACTATTATTTTGTAAATTACATAATGGTTCTACATCTTTATTACAATTAAAACAATATAATCTTTTTTCCATATCATTCACCCTAATAACTTTCATGAAAGGATATACATATAATTCCTCGTTCATTCATGGTCAATTTAATATATACTATTTTGTTATTGATTATTTTCTGAAATATATATATATTTCAGAATTCATATCTCTGCTATAATCGCGATCACGATCAATTTTTATACAATCATCAACTTTTAAATCTAATATATAATCCCATATATCTTTAACTTTCATAATTCCAATATCAATTAATGCTTGTTTAGCTGATATTATTTTACCATTAACATTTATTGCCCGATACCCCACAAAGTAACAATTTTTCTTTTCTATTTCTCTCTTACATACTTTTAAAAAAGTATTAACGGCATCTATATCTAAAGTAGTTAACATGTTACCCCCTTACCATAATGACTCCTTTCATCAACACAATTAAATTATACATCATTACATTGTCAGTGTCAACTGTCACCATCTATAATCAGGTTAGTATTTACAGCCACATCAAAGAATAAGTGAGGCATCACTTATTTTTTTAGTTGGCTTAATTCTGATAAAGTATAAGGATTATCTTCAACAAGTCTAGTTAATGATTCATATTCATTAATTCCATATATCCGACATGTTTCAATATAACTTCTTATTTTTGCATAATCATTTGCTCTTTCAACATTTTGAAACTGTCCTGATACTTTCATTTTACTTTTTATTCCTCTTAAGTTTCTCTCACTTAAATTATTAGTAAAAGGTATTCCAAAATCAAATATCCAATATATATAGTTATCCCTATATTCCATCAATCGTTTTAATAATGTTAATTCTTTTTCTGCATAATATGGTTTTATTTCATCTTTTTCATTTTCTTCTAATCCATTTAATATTTCATTATCAAGCATTATAATAAACTCATTTATTTCTTCATTATTAAAACTATCTATTTTTTTAGATATTAATTCATTTCTTTTATAATCATAATTTTGAAATAATTTTATCAAATTATTACTCCATGTTCTTTTAGGTATATTATCACTTACTTTTTTTAAATCTCTAAGTAAATGTTGACAACATTCAGCATTAATAAAACTATACTCTGGATTATAATTTATTTTATTATGATCATGTTCTACTACTGTATTACTACTTAATAACTTTAAGATATTATCCTTATCTATTCCTTCTTTATTTTTCTTTTCATGAGCTTTAAATAAACAAACAGATTCATTACCATAATATCTCATACAACTTTGATTACCATTTATATTTATTACTGTATCATCCCAATATACTATTTCTGATCCTATTATATTTTTTCTTATTTCTTCTATAAATTTATCTAATTTTTTACTTGCTTGTTTTTGTAATTTAGCTAAATATCCCTCACATGGATCTATTTCACCCATTGATAAACCAGATATTATTCTTCTTTGTTTATTTAAAGATACATTTCCAACATTAGTAAGAGTTAATATTAAACTTTTTAAATTCTTTCCATATTGACATTCTTCTTTTAAATAATTTGGTATTTCTTTATGAAATGTTTTTCCACAGCAATTACATTTATATTCTATAAAATCATGTTCAATATATTCTACTGTTATTTTATAATCTTTTACTTGTTTTTTTATTATTTCACCAGTTTTTTCTATATCATTTTTATTACAATTTGGACAATTATTCATTTTATGTTCAACATATTTATTAATCTTTTCTGAACTTACTGCTTCTAATTTATCTTTTTTATGTCCCTTTTTTCTACCAATTGGTTCTCCTGTTTTTTTAGCAAAATTAGGTATTACTTTTTTCTTACCAATTGGAGTCATACTTGTTGGTATTCCTGAATTAGTTCCATCAATATTTTGAATCCCTTTTAATCGTTCATTTTCTTTTTGTAATTTTTGAAGTTGTTGTTGTAAATCATTAATTGTATTTTCTTTATTTTGTAATTCTTTTTCTTTTTTAATTACTTCTAATTTTAATCTATTTTCTCTATCTTCAGTTAATTTAACTTTTAAAGCCATTTCTTTTAACTTGCTTTTCATTGGAATTAATTTTTCTTCTACTTTTTGATCTACTCTTTTTTCAAAATGATCATTTAAATTATTGTATTTCTTATTTAAAAGTGTATTTTTATTTAATAATTGTTTATTTTGATATATTAAATTCCTTTTTTCAAATTCCTTCTTTAATTTATCTTCATTCATTTTTAACACCATTATTTTCTTTTAAACCTTTTACTTTAACTGTTATTTCACAATCAAATATATCAAAAAAATTATCATTAGGAATTAGCTTATTTTCTTTTTCATCATATTTACCAATAGATATAGTTTTACCAGTAGGTTGACCTTTTTTATTTCGATAACTTTTCAAAATATAATAAACGTATTTTATACTATTTTCTCCTGATTTAGCAATAATAATTTTATTTTCAGGTAAATCAACCTTTATACATTTCAACATAATACAACACCTATCTTCATGTATATTATTATACAACAATATACGTAAAAAGTCAATAAAAATTTATAAAAAAAGAATAAAAATTTTAATCATTTTTATTCTTTTCCCTTTGGGCTGTAAATACTAACCCTACCTATAATTTTTTTATATTAGTATACATTCTTGGATGATATCCTTTTTGTTTATAAAAATTTAAAGCTTTTTCATTATAAGCAAAAACATCAACTAAAACATATTCACAAGCATTTGCTTTAAAATATTCTTCCATTTTTTCTATTAAGGCTTTACCTATACCTTTATTTCTTGTTTTAGCTGTAACAATTAATTCCGTAATTAAACCTCTTCTTGGACATTTATAATCTAAGTAATCATATGGATCATATGGAGGAATTATTCCCATGATTAAACCAATTACCTTTCCCTCATCAAAAGCTAGAAAACATTTTCCTTCATTTTCATTAATTTTTTGTAAATCAACCAAAGCCATCATTTCATGATAATCAGGATCAATATGATCAAGTTCATCTTTATCAATAGTTATAATATATTCTTCAAGTTCGGTTAATAAATCTTTAACATCTTCTAAATATTTACTTTCATATTCAATTATTTTCATTTCTTTTCCTTTCATTATTTTATAAGAAAAGAGACTTAAAATATTAGTCCCTTTTAAAAATAAATTATCTTCTTAATTCTTCATCTTTTTGATATGGAGTTAAGCCATAAGAGGCAATAGAAGCTAACTCTTGAGCAACATCTAAATCTTTCTTTTTTAAAACTTCATTTAAAATAGTCATTTGAACTTTTCCTGGTAAGGAACTATAAGTACCTGAGGTAACCCACCAAGTAAGATCTCTAGGGTTATAATCCATAGCTTCACCACATAATGCCGAGATAATTTCTGGATGAGTATAAGATACCGCTAAGGAAATAGGGTCATGTAATAAAGACATATAATTAACTTTATCAAGTCTTTCTGATACTTGCATTTCCCGAGGTTCTACTTCCTCGATTGTTTCTTTTAAATGAACTATTGCATTCGCAAATTCCCCACTTCTAAAAAAGCTTAAATCCCCTTCATCTAAAGTACCCTTTTCTAATTCTTCATTAACTAAATCAATAAAAGCACATAAAAAATGACGATCACCATTATACGCAATAATCCTTTTTATCAAATCAGGATTATTAACAATATCTTTAATAGAACCTTGAGAACTTATTTTTGCTTTCATTTCATAATAATTTTCATTAACTGCTTCTTGCATATCTACCTTCCTTTATTTTTATATTAACAAATAATAGTATTATTTACAAGCAATTTTAAATTAATAAATTTTGAACTTGTCATAATAAATAACATTTTTATAAATATAGTTTCTTTTTTATTGATATTTCTTTTAATTCTCTTACTCTTCTTACTTCACCATTAATAATATTTTCGGTTTGCTTTTCTATATCTTGATCATTTATTTTTTCTAAATAATCTATAGCTTTAAGCATACAAGATATATTATTAGAAGAAGCATTAACCATTCTTTCTACAACTTTATCAGAAATATTATTAATATCAAAATTTTTATATTTTTTATTATGACCTAAATACTTTTGTAAAATCATTTTAACAACTTCAATATCCCTACCATAATTAATTCTTTTAAGAATATAATCTTTATATTTTACAATATCACATATACTATCATCATCAGAAGTAAGAATAACTTTATCAAATAAAGAAAAATAATCCGCTAATATTTCTTGAGAAAGTTTACTAGAATTATTTGTCCAATCAAAACGATCAATACTTATATTTAATTTATCTAATTCTAATAAATTTCTTATTTTAACTACTAAAGAAGAGACTATACTCATTGTTTTTAAAAAAGAAAAATTGTTTAATTTAGAACTAGCAAAAATACCATTGTTTATAGCATTAATAAAAGCTAAATCTATTTCTTTTAATTTATTATATATTTCTTTAAATTCTTTTTCATATAATAATGGATAATTATTCTTAATATAAAAAAGTAATTTAAAAGAAAAAGATAATTCATAATTATGTCTATATAAATCAGTTAAAAGATTTTCTTGAGGAATACAACCTATAAAACCAACACTATCAAATTGTGTCTTAATAGTTTGTTCTTCTGTACCTAATCCTCTATTTTCTAAACTATCTAAAACCGTACTTTTACCAGAACCCCTACCACCAGTTAAAATAAATCTTTTATGATCACTATTTAAAATTTCTTTATTTATTTTATCAACTGGTTCTCTAACAAATAAATCAGTATTTATTATTGTATTCAATACCATAAACCTCCTTATATAAAAATATTATAACTTAATTTTAAAATATTGTCTAAAAATATTAATATTTAGTTTCTAATACCCTATTTAATTTTTCTTCATTACTTTTTATAACAGCTAATTCTAATAATTCTGATAAATTATTTATTGGTTTTTCACCATAATCTAATTCATAAAGCCAATCTAAATATTTAATTTTTTCCGCATCATCAGGTCTTCCATATATAACTTTTCCTGTATGTAACCAATAACCAAATTCAACATTAGTAGTAAATGCTGGCATATCGGGTAAATGTCTAGGTATCCAAAAGACGATAGTTGTTGCTTCACTTAAAGCAATTCTTTCCCACATAGCTTGATCAACATAACTTTCCTTTGGTTTCCAGCTAGAATATTCAGGAACATATACAATGCCTTTATATCCTATTTTATCTAAAATAGCACATGCTTCTTTTCGCCAAGAAATATTATCTTTTCCTCTTGGTGTTGGGCCTGCTAAAAATATTGATTTTTCCCCTTTTATAACATCTTCATCTGAATAATTTACTTTCATATTTACCTCATTATTTTTATTAAATTAAAACTTTTCTAATTTTTACCCAATTTGTTCTTTTATTTAATTCTTCTTTCTAATTAAATTATACACTACAAAATTATTATTGTCATTTATCTTATACCCTTTTTATTATTTTTTTAATTATTTACTTCTATATCTCCACATTCATTTTCTATTTTTAAAGTAATATCTGCTTTATTATAATTATTCTTAATTTTTACATCTCCTAATTCAGTCTTAGCATCAATAAATAATTCATTTGTATTACCTATTTCTATATCACCATAGTCACTTTTAATATAAGAATCTTTATTTAAATTAATACTATTAAGTTTTATATCTCCACAGGCATTTTCAAGATAAAAATAATTATTAATAGATTCAAGTTTAATATCACCATAACTATTTTTAATCGTGGCATCATTTGTTTTTGTTATATAAACATCGCCACATTCAGCATTTATATTCGAAATATTAGCATTATTTATTTCAATATCTCCATAATTATTATTTACTTTAATAATATTTCCTCCAAGAATTTTTACATCTCCATTATCCTCTTGAACATCAATATTAGCATTTAAAAATTTATCAATAGAAATATCCCCATATTCATTTTTTATATTAATATTACCAGTATACTTTTCTGGTAAAGACAATTCTATCTTTGCTAACTTTTGCTTAAAACAAAATCCTAAGCAATTCTTTCCATTTATTTCAATATTTAAAGAATCAAGATTATTTTCAACTTTAGTATTCTCTTTTTCTCCATAAATGACTAATTTTATCTTTTCTGTATTAGATTTTTTTATAAAGATTTTACTAGTCGCAGTATCTATCACTATATTATTAAATTCTTCTTCATAAGTTTTATCTAATATAAGATCATTACTAGTTTGAAGTCCAATTCTAAAACCTTTAAATTTAAAATCACTTTGTAAAAGATCAACAAATAATATGGAAAGAGCTATCATAATAATAGATAATAAAATAATTAAAACTATAATTAATTTTTTATTTTTCATCATTAAAACCCCTTAGCATAAATATTAATTTTAATATTTCTGTGAATAAACCAAATATTATCCATATTATCCATGTTAAATGCCAAGCCATAGTTTTAAAACTAATAATTAAATATATAATAGTAACTATTATAGCCATGATATTAGTAATTTGTTTTCTTAATTTATCAATTTCTGTTTCTTTTGAAACCTTTATCTTTTTATATTTAATACATACATAGATTATTATACCTGTTGCTATTGCACATATCAGTAAAAATATAGCCGATGCTACAATTGGATTCATACGCATAACAGGAATGGCAAGCATTGTCCATATAACTGCTAAAAAATATAACACAACACTAATAGCTATTCCTTTTGCTTTTTTGCTTATCTTTAGATTTTCTTCTAAATCAATAGCAGATTCTTTAGAAGTATTTTTTTCTTTTAATTCTATAAAAAGTTCATTTGGAGTTATACCATATAATTTACATAAAGGAACAATTTTATCAAAATCAGGCATACTTTGATCAGTTTCCCATTTAGAAATAGTTTGTCTTGTTACATTTAATCTATCAGCAACTTCTTCTTGAGATAATTTTTTATCTTTTCTTAATTTAAATAATCTTTCACTTAAATTATTCAATTTTTTCACCTCTCATTAAAATTATACATTTTATTTAAGTTGCAATCTACCAATTTGAATTGGAAATGCGTCAACTAAAATTAACATTTAAATGATTATGATATTAAAAAACAAACTATTTTTTTAGTTTGTATATATCAATCTGTATTACTAACAATCTTTAAAATTTTTATTATATTTAGGCATTCCATTAAACACTCCATTTAAATACATTTTTTCTGTATTTTGTGATTCTCTTGGCATTTCTTCAGAAAATCTTTTTAAAACTGATCCTTTTTTTGAATCAAAATAAACAGAATATATTTGATCTGGTCTAATCAATGTATTATTTAAAATATTTGTAGAATGAGAAGTAAAAAATAATTGCGAATCTTTGGCATAATGAAAGAAATATTTTATTATACATTCTTCTAATTCATTATGAAAACCACTGCTAAATTCATCAATGATTATCATACATTCATTATTTATTGCATGTAAAAATGATGGTAGTAATTCCATAAAAGTTATATTACCTATAGATTCAAACATTTCTGAAATATAAATATCAGTACCTTTCTTATTAAAGGAAATAAACTTTGTATTATCATTAGAAGTTTCTGTACCATATTCTATTTTTTGTTTATAATCAATTTTTTCTAAAAATTTATTTATATCATCAACTTTATTATTATTTAAATATTCATGAACTAATAAGCTTGTTCCTGAATAATTAATTACTGTTCTATAATAGCAATTAATATAAACAGATTTTTTCATATAATTAAACCATTTATTTAAAACTTCATTTCCATAAAAATTAGTATCAAAATAAATTCTACGTAAAAATGATAACTTATTTGAAATATTACTAAATGTTTTTTCATCATTTAAATTAAACTTTGCCGTATTACCTAATCTTTCTAATATTATTTGTTTATCAAGTATCAATTTTTCTGAAACAATTTCATTTATACCCAATTCAATTAAATATATTATTTCTTTTCCTTCTTCTATAAATGTATATTCAAGTTTATAAGTTGATTTATTGGTATAAAAACTTTTGTTAGAAACTAGATCTACTTCATTATTTCCAAATAATAAATCAAGCAATAATGTTATACTTTTGAGTATTTTTGTTTTACCAGAAGCATTTTCTCCCACAAATAAACAACCTTTAAGTATTTTGTTACTTCCTACATTTTCAGATTCTAAAAACTTGTAATTAGATGCTGAGAAGTCTATTTCTGTAGGTTGGATAAATGTTGTATAGTTATCTAATTTTATTTTTTTTAGCATAATATCACCCTTAAGTAATATTATCACTTTTTTCTATTTGTTTTGTTGCTTTCATTAATTTATCAAAATCAGATACATAATTTCTATCTTGAATAATTTTATATTTTTCATATTCATCTTCAGCTTTTTTTACTGCTTGATTATGAGAGATTGTACCTTTTCCTTCTAATATACTATAATGAAAAACTTTTAAAGCATTTTCAACTTCTTTTTTCCAATCTTCCATATACATTGTAATGTTTCTTTCAGCATTATTTTCAGCTATATCTAAAAATAAGTTAACTAAATTATTTAAATTTTTAAGTTCTTTTTCATCTAAATAATTTTTTGCAATAGTAATATCTGATTTTAGTATCTTGCCATCAAGTGATTTTTTCCAATTAGTAAGACCCATATTTTCTTTGGTAGAATCAACTCTATTATAAACTATTTCCGCGGCTGTTTGGCCAGTTATAGCGTAATGAAACTTATTTTGAATCGTTTTATAAAATTCTATTGCTAATTCACTATTTTTATCATAATCTATTGAACACTCAGCAAAAATATCGGTAATTTTTTGATAAAACATTCTTTCACTTGTTCGAATTAATTTAATTCTTTCAAGTAATCTTTGAAAATATTCTTGATCATTTTTATTTGCTTTCATAAATCTTTCATCATTTAAAGCAAATCCTTGAATCATATAATCCTTAATAATTTTATTTGCCCAAGTTCTAAATTTAATAGCTTTTTTTGAATTAACTCTAAAGCCTATAGAAATAATCATATCTAAATTATAATATTTTGTATTATAAGTTTGTTTTCCACCATTACCCATATGTTCCATTTTGGAACATGTGGTATTTTCTTCGAGTTCACCATCATTATATATGTTATTAATATGTTTAGTAATCGCTGGCCTTTTAACACTAAAAAGAGTTGCTAATGCATCAGCACTTAACCAAACATCTTCATTTTGAAGTAATACTTCAACTTTAGTATTTCCTTCATTATCATTATAAAATAAAATATTTTTTTCATTTCCAATTAATTTATCTTTCACCTTAAACCTCCTCATATAATCTTATTTATTTATTATATTATTATAAATAATACTAAACAAGTAACCTAATTGAATGTGATTAATTAATTTGATATTAAATTATTTTCTTCATTAACTTGTTTTTGTAATAATTCTAAATCTTTAACATTCTTATTATTTTTTAATGCTTCCATTTGTCTTCTTGCCGAATTATTAAGTTTTACTAGCCTCTCCCCTTGGGGAACTTTTTCTTCAATTAATTCAGCATTGGTATTTTGTAAATTATTTAAAATTACCAAATGAAGTAAATCAGTATAATCTCTTATATTTCCATTTTTGGCAAGCTCTGGATTACTTTTCTGTCATTCTTTTGCAGTCATTCCAAATAAAGCAACATTTAATATATCAGCTTCTTCGGCATAAACAAACTGTTTTTGTTTTTCAGTTAATGTTGGAACTATACATTGCTTAATTGCATCCGTATGTACTACATAATTAACTTTTGATAATAGTCTTGTCGCACTCCATTCAATTTTATATTGATAAGCCTCACTTGTTTTTAATCTTTCAAATTCTGTGATTAAATATAATTTAAATTCTGGTGATAACCAACTGGCAAATTCAAAAGCAATATCAGGATGAGCAAATGTACCATCTATTATATCTTCCTTGTTTCGATATTACGCCAATAGCTTTTGTTGATGTAATCCATTTTTTTGGAGTCATTACAAAAGCATTTGTTCCTGACTCATTTTTAAACCCATCGAACTCGATGGAATTAAAATTTGGATTATTTAAATATTCCCAAGTTTCTAAAAAAAGAATCGTGTTGGTATTTCTCATCCAGTTTTGAATTATATAATCTGTTCTCTCTTTATCTTTATATCGTGCTAAATCAGTTAAAGAAATATAATTTACATTTCCAACTCGCATTATCCCTATTTTATTTTCTTTTACAATTATTTCCGTCACTAAATCTTTTTTCATCATAATCCCCCTTAATATTTTCAAAACTTATTTATATCTGTAAATAATATAATTTATTAAAAACAAATATTTTTTTAATAATTAATTTACAAACATTTTTATTATTAGACATATATCTTTTCTACATAAACTCATTATAATCTAAAACAATAAAAATAACAATAAATTAAGGAAATAATTTTATCTTTTTTATAAACTATATATAAAGTCTTAAACTATATACTAATACTAATAATACGGCAAATAATAAACTATAAATACTATTTTTAGGTTTCGCATATAAAACTATCATTGTTCCTAAAAATAATAATGTATCTATTATACTTTTAAAATAAAAATACAAAATGCCAACACTAAAAGATGCTATCAACATTACTGCTAATATTAAACTAGAAAGTATAATTGATATTTTATTATTTCCTTTTGCATACCAACAAATAAATGCTAGAATTGGTGTTATAGCAGTTATTCCATACCAAATCATCATATAACTTTTAGGATTAAAACCACTAAAAATAATGGTATATAAGTGATAACTTACTGTCATACCTACAAAAAATAAAAAGACATTCAAACTTGCTCTTAATGGTGTTTTACTAAATACAGAAATAGTTATAGCAAGAAATAACCATATTCCTATATCCGAAAAAACATTTCTTAAATCTAATATTCCTAATATATGTTGCCACCATATTGCATCGTTAATACCTAAATTATCTAACCATTTAGAAAATATGCCTAATAGGATTCCTAATAACATTATTAAAGAAGTATTTATTATTTTATTTTTTGTTTGCATATCTTTATTAGGTTTTCTAATATTATCAAGCCATTTTTTCATTGGTATCCTCCATTAAAAATTATCTTTATTTCAATAAATATTATATCAGAAAAAAAGCAAATCTCATATAGAGTTTGCTCATATAAATTGTAATATATAATTTAAAAGAAAGAATAATCTTCAAACTATCTGTCCTATAATTATTTTAGTTGTAACCCATCTTTAAAAGCATTTCCAACTCTTTCATTTACTTTATAATATCCATGAGTATATGGATCAAATGCAATAGCATTAACTAAAGATATATCAATATTATCCCCATTCATTACTTTTTCATCAGCAGTAACATTAACTACTTTTCCTATTACTCCACATTCTCCATATTCTATAAATTCACATTCTAAGCATATTGGAAACTCATTAATAATTGGCGCATCTACATTTTCTGACTTTGTTGCAGTTAAACCACTCTTGGCAAATTTATTTGGTGTATTGTTTCCAGATACTAATCCAAAATAATCTGCTTCTACAACATGATTACTATCAGCGATACTAACAGTAAATGCTTTTCTCTCTTTTATATTTTTAACAGTTTTATGTGTTTCTGTTAAATTTAATATTACCTCATTTCTTTCTAACATTGTTCCCCATGCTGCATTCATTACATCAATACTTCCATCTTCATTATAAGTGACTATCATTAATACAGGCATTGGAAATATTGCCTCCGTAACTTTAATATTCTTTCTCATAATAATCTCCTTTCATTTTTTTCTTTTCGAACTTGTCAGAAACTCTGACATATTGAATTTTTATCTAATTTTTCCCTAAATATATATTATTTATTTGTTAATATTTGTTGTTGAAATAATCAAACAGTTTCATTTTCCCTAGCAATTTTTATATTTCTTACCTAAGCCACAAGTTTCCCACTTTTTGTATTTTCAGTACTATGAATATTTATTAAATATAAACAAATTAAAGAATTTTTCAATATTTGTTTACTACTACAATTATATCATTTTTATTTTACGTTTCAACTAATTCATCAGACTTATTATTTTCACAAATTTCATCCGTTATTGCTTCATATATTTTCAATTTCATTTCCTCACTATCAAATGTGCCTTCAAAATATGATTCAAATATTTCATGTAATAGTTTTTTATTAATTTTTCCTGCTGCAACGTGATAACTAATATTTTCCATATCAACAATAAATCTTGAGGCAATTTTTAAGTAACCATTGAGTAAGAGAAACTGTGTACTTAATGATAATGCCAATCTTTTATTTCCATCTGCAAAACAATGGAATTGACAAGTACAATAAAATAAATGTGTTAATTTATCTATAAATGTTGGATAATAATCATCGTTTTGAATATTTTGTAAAACTGATTCCAATTGTCCAAAATGAATAACATCTGTTATTCCTCCACCACTCACTTCAATAGTAATTTTATGAATACTTTTAGCTTGTTCGCTAGTAATATAATGCATTACTCTCTCTCCTTCAAGCGTTCAAATACATCTTTTGCTTCTTCCAGTCTTTCTTTTAAATCTTCGCTTTTTTCGCCTAGAAACCTTTCGTATTCATTTGCTTCTAAAGGACTAATATAGTTTTGTAATTTTATATGTAATGCATCTC
>CANRDD010000024.1 GCA_947629305.1 uncultured Bacilli bacterium
ATCATAATAAGCATCTAAGAACTTACCAGCATCATCTCTTGAGAAACCAAAGGTCATTTGAGTTAAATCATTTGTTCCAAATGAGAAGAATTCTGCTTCTTCAGCCATTTCATCCGCTAAAAGAGCGGCTCTTGGAATTTCAATCATTGTTCCAACTTGATAATGAATATCTAAACCAGAATTTTTAATTAATTCATCAGCAACTTCACAAACAATATTTTTAACATATTTAAGTTCATTAACATCACCAACAAGAGGAATCATTATTTCTGGTTCAACTTTTTGACCATTCTTAGTAACATTAATAGCTGCTTCAATAACAGCTCTTGTTTGCATCTTAGCTATTTCAGGATAAGTTATAGCTAAACGGCAACCACGATGTCCCATCATTGGATTAAATTCTTTTAAGGAATCAATAACTTCTTGTAGTTCTTCTTCTGTTTTACCTAAATCTTGAGCTAATTCTTTTATTTCTTCACTTGTTTTTGGTAAAAATTCATGTAAAGGTGGATCAAGATAACGAATAATAACTGGATATGGTGCCATCGCAGAAAATAATCCTTCAAAATCTTCTCTTTGATATGGTAAAATTAATTCTAATGCTTTTTCTCTTTCTTCAACAGTTGTCGCACATATCATCTTACGAAAATTAAAAATTCTATTTTTTTCAAAGAACATGTGTTCTGTCCGGCATAAACCAATACCTTCAGCTCCAAATTCTTTAGCTTGTTTAGCATCTTTAGGAGTATCAGCATTAGTTCTAATTTTAAGCTTCCGAGCTTCATCAGCCCAAGTCATAAAGGTTTTAAAATCACCAGATATAGATGCTTCAACCATATCTAATTTACCATCATAAACTTCACCAGTTGAACCATTTAAAGAAATATAATCTCCTTCATGATATACTTTACCATCTTTAGTTTTTAAAGTTTTAGCATTTTCATCAATAACAAAATCACTAGCACCACTGACACAGCAAATACCCATACCACGAGCAACAACAGCAGCATGAGATGTCATACCACCCCGAATAGTTAAAACACCACGACTTGAGTTCATACCTTCAATATCTTCTGGAGATGTTTCTAAACGAACTAAAATCGTATCTTCACCATCTTTATGATGAGCAATAACATCTTTTGATTCAAAATAAATTTTACCAGTTCCAGCTCCAGGAGATGCTGCTAAACCTTTGCCAATAAGGGTACTCTTTTTTAATGATTCACTACTAAAAGTTGGATGAAGTAAAGCATCAAGTTGTTTAGGATCAACCATTAAAACAGCTTCTTCTTGAGTAATTTTCCCTTCATTAACTAAATCTACAGCCACTTTAACTGCTGCCGTCGCCGTTCTTTTACCATTTCTTGTTTGTAGTAAGAATAATTTACCATTTTCAATTGTAAATTCCATGTCTTGCATATCTTTATAATGATCTTCAAGTCTTTGAGCAATATTCGCAAATTCTTCATATACTTCTGGCATTTCGGTTTTTAATGTTTCAATTTCACTTGGTGTTCTAATACCCGCAACAACATCTTCACCTTGGGCATTAATTAAATATTCACCAAATAATTTCTTTTCCCCAGTTGCGGGATTTCTTGTAAAAGCAACCCCAGTTCCTGATGTATTACCTGAATTACCATATACCATTTCTTGAACATTAACAGCTGTTCCCCAACTAGATGGAATATCATTTAACCGGCGATAATATATAGCTCTTTCATTATTCCAACTTCTAAATACTGCTTTAACAGCTTCAATTAATTGAACCATTGGATCTTGAGGAAAATCTTCTCCCGCAAATTCTTTATAAGCTTTTTTAAAACGCTTCGTTAAATCAACCATATCATCTTCATTAAGTTCAATATCATATTTAATATTTTTACTTTCTTTAACTTCATCTATTATTTCTTCAAACTTTTTCTTTGAATATCCTTTAACGACATCCGCAAACATTTGAATAAAACGACGATATGAATCATAAACAAATCTTTTATTATTTATTTTTTTAGCAAAAGCTTCAGCAATTTCATCAGTCATCCCTAGATTTAAAACTGTATCCATCATTCCTGGCATACTAGCTCTAGCTCCACTTCTAACACTAACTAAAAGAGGATTATCTAAGTTTCCAAATTTCTTTCCAGTTTCTTCTTCTAATTTAACCATGGCTTTTTTAATTTCTTCAATAACTGAATCACTTAATTTTTCACCATCACTATAATATTTGTTACAAGCTTCTGTTGTAACTGTAAAACCACTAGGAACAGGTAACCCAATATTAGTCATTTCTGCTAAATTAGCTCCTTTACCACCTAATAGTTCACGCATATCTTTGTTTCCTTCTTGAAACAAATACACATATTTTTCCATAATAACCTCCGTATATATTTTATCATCAGCTTATAATACCTGCAATTAAAACATAAAAAATTTGACTTAATTTGACAAGAAAAAGAATCTAGCAATAACTAGGTTCTGGCATTTCCGCATAAACACTATTATTTTCAATATAAATATATATAGGCCAATTATTAATATAATAACAACTAGTATCCATAAGACAACCTTCTTGATCATATAATTCATTAACAACTACTTTTTGATTACATTTATCTTTTTCTTTGGTGGAATAATATTTACGATCAATTAATGTTTGCACATATATTTTTAAACATTTATCTTTTCTTGTACCCTTATAATCATTACAAACAGATTCTTCAATATGATTCTTGTTATCTTCCCCAAAAACTTTAGCTCTATTAATAATCATTTGTTCTTCAGCATCCCACATATCTTTATTTATTTGTCTTTGGGCTCCAGTTATTCCATAAGTTCCAATTAAAGCTATTGTGGCTATTAATATAATAACCACTAATAATTCTACTAAAGTAAAACCTTTATTCATTTTAATAATAACCTCAAGGCTTCTTTAACTTGTTCTTCTAAAGTAAGACTATTATTAACTAAACCAATAACTTTTTTAATTTCACTTGTTTTATATCCTAAAGCTATTAATGTATCCATTAAATCTTCTTGATCATTATTATCATCTATATCACTAGTTTCAATATTAATTTTTCCTTTTAAATCTAATATTATTTGTTTAGCTAACTTTTCCCCAATTTTAGGAAACTTTGTTAAATAAAGAATATTTTCTCTATCAATGGCATCAATAATACCTGAAATAGATCCAGTTGCTAATATGGGAAGAGCAAGTTTTGGTCCTAAACCTTTAACACTAATCAATTTTAAAAATAGGGTATATTCATCTTGATCTTTAAATCCATAAAAAGTTGATTCATCTTCACTTATTTTATTATAAATATATATTTTATATTCATTATCTATATTATAACTAAAAGGATTAGCTACATATATTCTATAACCTATATTATTTACTTCTAATGTTACATTATTACTTTCTATTTCTGTTATTATTCCTTTAAAATATGTATACATAATTACTCCTATTTACCCTAACCAAGGAACTAGAAATACATAATTGTTTGATTCATTTTCTGTATGCCCATAACTCCCATCTGCAGCTTCATAACCATTAACTAAAGTATTTCCTAGATTATGATATAATATTTCTTCTTCTCCACTTGTTCCAACTAAAGAAGGAATATAATTGGCTAAAGCAACATAATGTTCTTTTTCTTCTTCATATTCTCCTGTTGCTTTAACAAAAACATTAGCATTAAATGTTTTACTCATGGTATTTGAATCATCAATTTCACTATTAACCCATATATATAATTCATAATTCTTTTCATGATTATAAGCAACTGCTGCATCCATAAGTTCTAATATAACACTATTATTTTGACTTGCTATTTGACTTAATTCATCTTCACTAAATGTATTCTTTTTATCAAGTAAATCACTTAATTTACCACTTATAATAAAACTTTTACTTCCTTTTAATTTTATTCCATATTTTAAATTATTTTTATCTAAACTATTATTATTTGTTATTCCTAAATAGATACTAAATGAGGTTCCTTCTTCACAAGTAGATGTAACACTAAAATTATAAGGTTTTATTTTTGATATAACTAATTCATCATCCATTGGTGCCATATTACTTAAATTAATACTTTCTTTATCACTAAAACTAATTTTAGCACAACTTTTTAATGTAACTTTAGTTGGTTCTTTGGATGTTTCTATAGGTTCTAAATAAGCTTTAGATAAACCAAAAGCAAATACACTTATAATTAATAAACCTATTATACTTAATAATATTATTTTCTTTTTATCATTTAACATACTCTATTCACCTTATATAAAAATAATATCATTATTTAAAACATTTCGCAATATTCTTTTGCATATAAATTTAAAAGGAGGTTACTTATGTATTTAATTATCGGAAAAGAAAAAATTCCTATTAAAAAAGCTAATACTTTTAAAGAAAAAATTACAGGATTAAGTTTAAAAGAAAATATAGATTATGGTTTATTAATACCTAATTGTAATCATATTCATACCTTTTTTATGTATGATAATATTGATGTATTATTTATAGATAATAAAAATATGATAATGTATAAATATGAAAATATGAGTCCTAAAAGAACATTTAAAGTATATGAAGATATTAAAAAAACTAGTGTTTTAGAATTACCTAAAAACACTAGTAAATTACTTAATATAGGTGATATATTAATTTTTGAAGATGAACATATAATCTAAGATTTGGACATTATCTCCTTCTTTAGCACCTAAACGAATTAATTCATCTTCTATTCCCATACCTTTAAATTTACGAGAAAATCTTTCTACTGATTCTCTTTCTTCAAAACGAGTCATTAATAATAATTTTTCTATTTGGCTACCCTTTATAATCCAAATATCGCCATCTTTCGTAATCGTAAATGGTTTTTCTTCTTCATATTTATATACTTTATAATCCTCTTCATCTTCTAAATAAACATCAGGTATATTATCTAATTCATTAGCTAAAGTAATTAATAGATTATCAATACCTTCATTATTATAAGAACTAATAGGAATAATATCTTTATCTGGATATTCTTTTTTAAATAAATCTAAATTATCCTTAGCTTTATCTAAATCCATTTTACTTGCAATAATTATTTCTTTCTTTTGAGCTAACTTACTTGAATATTTTTCTATTTCCTTGCGAATAATTTGATAATCTTTAATTGGGTCTCTATTTTCTTCTGCTCCCATATCAATGACATGGGCAATGATTTTTGTTCGCATTGCATGTCTTAAAAATTCAGTGCCAAGACCAGTTCCTGCAGAAGCACCTTCAATTAAACCAGGTAAATCAGCCATGACAAAACGGCGATGATCTTTAAGGCTCACAACACCTAAATTAGGTGATAATGTTGTAAAGTGATAAGAAGCAATCTTGGGTTTAGATGCCGAGACTATTGATAAAATGGTACTTTTACCTACACTTGGCATTCCGACTAAACCAACGTCCGCTAGGAGTTTTAGTTCTAAATGAACTAATATTTCTTCGCCAGGTTCCCCTTTTTCGCTTAATTTAGGAGCTGGATTTTGATGGGTGGCAAAGCTTTTATTACCTTTGCCACCTCTTCCCCCTTTGGCCACAACTACTCTTTCTTGATCAACAGTTAAATCCGCGATTAAATCTTTCGTTAGAGCATTTGTAATAATCGTTCCAAGAGGCACTAAAACAACGACATCTTCCGCATTAGCCCCATATTTATTTGACCCTTTACCATTTTCTCCTTTAGGAGCTTTAATAATTTTTTTATAACTTAAATCAACTAAAGTTGTTAAACTTTTATCAGCTTGAAAAATAATGCTAGCTCCAGCTCCTCCATTTCCTCCATCAGGTCCACCCATTGGCACAAATTTTTCTCTTCGAAATGAAGTACATCCGTCTCCACCAGAACCGGCAATTAACTTAATCGTTAATTCATCTACAAACATAATTAATCACCAATTATTCTTTCTTTTATTTAAAAATAAAATGTCTTTAAAAAGACACTTATTTTGTAGCATATACACTAACTTTTTTTCTATTTTTACCACTACGTTCAAATTTAACAATACCATCAATTTTACAAAATAAAGTATGATCTTTACCCATTCCCACATTAGCTCCTGGATAAATTTTTGTTCCTCTTTGACGATAAATAATTGAACCTGCTGTAGCAAATTGTCCATCTGCAAGTTTTGCTCCTAACCGTCTACCTTCAGAATCTCTCCCATTTCGAGTAGAACCTTGGGCCTTAACGTGAGCAAATCTTTGGATATTTAATTTTATAAATAACATAATATTACTCTCCTTTATCTAAGTTTATATTTTTAGGATATTGTTTAGCTAAATCATCTAATAAATCAAGCATATTTTGAATTAATATATCAATTACTTCACTATGATGTTTTATTTTTATTTCCATTCTTTTTTCATCTTTAAAAGATATAGCATCTTGATCAATATTAAATATACCATTAATTGTTGTATAAACAATACTAGATACACTAGCACAAACAATATCTTTACCTACTTCATCGTATTTAGCATGACCATCTATTCTAATTAAATCATTTTTAATTTTAATATTAATCATATTAACCATTAATTTTCTTAACAACTAAACAAGTATATGGTTGACGATGACCTTGGGTCTTCCGATATTTCTTTTTAGGTCTGTATTTAAACACTTTAATCTTTTTATTTTTTCCATGTTTTTCTACAGTACAAACAACACTAGCTCCTTCAACATAAGGCATTCCTGTTTTACCATTAACAAATAAAACTTTATCAAAGATTACTTCACTACCAACTTCATTATTTAATAGTTCAACATAAATCTTTTGTCCTTCAGAAACATAATATTGTTTTCCTCCTGTTTCAATAATTGCTTTCATTTCATACCTCCTTTAATAAGTCGCGCCTTTAAGGTACTATAAATAGTTTTTAACCTTTTCCGAGCGGTTTTTTAAGAAATTACTTAACAAACAAGTAGATTTTACCAAAATATAGAGTTAATGTCAATTATTTTATTTGAAAAGGAGTTAAATTAATATTCTCATTAGTCTCATTATTTACCATATTATAACTACCACTTATTAATAATTTACTACTAATTAATATATTATTATAATTATTATTACTACTAAAATCTATTATATTATCACTATTATCTTTAATTAAACTAATTCCTTTATTTATAGGTAAATTATTAATATTCGTAATAATACTATTTTGTTTAGAGTTATCAAGAGGTTTTACTATATCATTATTTCCTAAAAAAACTAATTCTCCTCCTAATATTTCATATCCTTCTAAAGCACTAATGCTCATTTTATTTCCATAGACACGAAGCCCACCTTCCCCTTTAAATATAAGAGGTACTTTTGAATAAATACTTCCAGGATAAGGATTATTATCTCCATCCATTATGACATTATCACTACCTAAAGGTAAATTAATAATTACTTCTTTAGCATTTTCAATAACTAAAGCTTCCCCAGTTGTCATAATATTAATATTATTGAAGTTTAAAACTACTTTATCCTCGGTATTAATATATATAGAAGCTTCTTTTAAATTACCAGTTAAATTATATGTACCACCTTCAATAATATTAATATTATTATTCTTAATAATAGCTCCTTCTCCATCTATATAAGAATTAATACCCATTTCAATAAAAGCAATATTACTTGAAAAACTATCATTATTATTTTCTTTTTCTTTATTACTTATATCTATTATTTCTTCTTTTTTATTATCTTTAAAAAGAGGAGTTAATCCTAAAAGAAGAGTAATACTTATTATAGCTATTTCTAAACATATAGCCATATATTGATTTTTCTTTTTCATAAGTTTCACCTATTATTAGTATAATAAAAATTAAAATAATTTAAAATTAATTTAATTAATATTTTTAATCTTTGACATAATATTTACTTGTAAAAATAAATTATATTTGCTATAATTTATTTGTTTGTTAATTGTCTCCTTAGCTCAGTTGGTAGAGCAACTGACTCTTAATCAGTGGGTCTAGGGTTCGAATCCCTAAGGGGACACCAAGAAAATAAATAAAGAATAGAGATTACTTCTCTATTCTTTTTAATATATCATCTTTACTTAAACCAATATTTTCTAATTCTATTATATTTTCTCTAATACTTTTTATTAACTTATTTATTTGTAATTCTTGAGCTTTTTTTATATCTAATGATATAAATGTACCTTTTGTACTTTTTCTTACTATAATCTTTTCTTTCTCTAACAAATCATAAGCTTTTTTAACTGTATTTGGATTAATACCTAAATTACAAGCAAATTCCCTAATTGATAATATTTGTTCATCTGGTTTTAATATACCAGCATTAATTAATTTAATTATTCCATCCGCTATTTGTTCATAAATAGGTATTCTAGATGAATAATCAATATTAATAAGCATATGAATTTTCAAATTCCTTTACATATTTTTGATATTCTTTATTATCTGCTAGAGAATCCATCCATTTTTCCCAATTATTTTTAAATTCTTCTATATTACTAATAATAAAAATATTATCTTGATTATTTTTAGAATTAAAATCACTTAAAATAATAACTCCTATATTTTCTTTTATTTCATCATTTTGATGTTTTTTTAAAAATTCTTTTAATTCATCTCTTTTATTATCTATTATAAATCTATTTAAAAGAAAATTATTAAAATCTTTTGTTATATCTTCATCTAAATCATATAAATCAATATTAATATAACTTTCATTTATTAAATCTAAATCTTTAATAAAACTTTGATTTAATTGTTTAGAAGCATAATTTAATAATTCATTTGTAGCATTAATAGGTATTTGTAAATCATAATATTTATGATTATCATAATAATATAAATTATAATTAATACCATAAGTATCTTTAACACTAGGAGCATTTTTTAAATGTTCTAGCATAATATTAGTAATTGGTACTTTAATAGTTTTATTTGTATTAAAATTAATATATTTAGTTTTATTATATTGGTATAATTCATCCATTGATTTAATATTATTTTGATCGATATAATCATCAATTATTTTATTATTTTCTGGCCAATATAAATAGTCTTCATATAATTTATTATTAGCTTTTAAAGTAATATAATAACTTTGACTATATTCTGAAAAACTATTATCTTGACTATTTATTATATTTTTTATTACTTTAGGATCTTTAATAACCAAATCTTCATAATATACTATACCATTATAGTAGTAGTGGTCAAATACTAGTTCATCTATTTGTTTTAAATAAACTTCTTTAGTATATAATAAACCTAAAAGAGCAAAGAAACCAACAAAGACGCCATAAGATAAACATAAAGTAATAAGAGTTAATTTAAAGGTTCTATATCCTTTTTGCATAACTAAATCATATAAAATATAGTAAGCTATAGGTATGGCAATAGATACGATTAAAGCTGTTAAATCATGAGTGGTTATTAAAGCATAACTTAAGAAACATACAGGTAAAAAGGTTAATATTTTAACCATATAATAAGTTTTTATATTTTTAAAACTACATTCATTATCTTCCATTTTTCTTTTTTCAAAAGCTAAATAACCAAGACCTATATAAATAATAGTTAAAAAGTAAGTTTTAAGAACACTTTTAGAATCATAACTAACATTCATAAGAGGACTATATATAGTAGTATAATTATATTCATTTAAGGATGGATATAATTTTTGATTACAATCATCTTCTTCGCAATTATCTAATTCTAAATAAACATTATGATTTTGATTCATAGCTATATCCACTAAAGTGGTGAAAGGATACATTAAACCAATAAGAAGTAAAACCACAATCGTAGATAAAAAATTACCTGCTAAAATAATAGATAAAGAAGTAATCATAAAGACAAAACTAAAACTAGCTGTATAAAAAACAAAATAATCTATTATTAATTTAAATGGTATAGCAAAAGGAGTAAATATATTAAATAATAACATAACTATACTATTTAATAATAAAAGAATAATTATTAAAAATAAACCTCCTATAATATTAGTAAAATACATTGTTTTTCTTTCAATAGGTTTAGATAAATAAAAATCAACACTATTTTTCTTATGTAAAAAACCAAATAATGCATATGCTAAAATAAAAGGAATAATAAAACAAGCTATTTTTGATAATCCTCCTAAAGATGAAAAACTAACAATACCATAATTATGATTAGCTAGTTGTAAAACAAAATAAAATATTTGTAATATAGGCAATAAAGCTAATATACTATATATTAATTGACTTTTACTTTTTATTTCTTCTTTTAAAAATTTAAAATTAAAGAACTTCATTAAATTCATATCCTAAGGCCTCCATTTGATAAATAAATATTTCTTCTAATGTTAATGGTAAATAATCTAATATAATTGGTTTTAAATCTTCTAATATTTTTTTACTATTTTCTTTTTCTTTAATAATAAGAGTTGCTACTGTTCCAACTTTCTTAAAATATAATAAATCTAAATCTTTAAAAGTATCTTTATCAAAATCTTCTTTTAAAGATATTTGAACTTTAAACATATTCGTTTTTAATGTATCTATATCTCCTTCAAAAAGAATAGATCCTTTATAAAGTAAACCTAAATTATCACAAATATCTTCTAATTCTCTTAAATTATGACTTGTCATAATAATAGTTGTTTCTTTCTCAGACATTTGTCTGACAATTAAATCTTTGAAAAATTTCCGAATAACAGGATCTAAACCATCAAAGGTTTCATCAAAAAACATATATTTAGCTTTTGTAGCTAAAGCACATAATAAAGCACATTGTCTTTTCATTCCCTTGGAAAAAGTGGAAAGATTAGCTTTGGGATCTAACTTTAATGTTTTAGCTTCTTTTAAAACAAAATCTAAATCAAAGTTAGGATATAAGGCTTTATAAAAGTTTGCTGTCTCGGTGAGAGAATAACCTGAAAAGAAAAATAAATCATCAGGTACAAAGACCATTTGTTTTTTGATATCCTCTGTATCATAGGCAGGCTTTCCATCTACGAGCACTTCTCCCTGGGTAGGTTTATAGATGCTATTAATTAATCTTAATAAAGTTGATTTACCAGCACCATTGGCACCCACTAAGCCATAGATAGCATTATCAGGTATTGTACAACTTAAATTTTCTAAAACCAGATGATGCTTGTCAAAGCTTTTGCTTAAATTTTTTAATTCTATCATTTTTCCTCCTTGTACTATTTGTACTAGCACAATTAAATTGTAGCATAGTAATATTAAAAATACAACTTCTTTTTATAAAATTTGATAAAGTTCTTTATTTTTTATATTACTTTGTAGTCAGAAAATATTGATATTTATTTTATATACGTTATAATATTTATATAAACATTATTTAATTAGGAAAGATTAAATATAATTATGAATGAAATATTATTGATTTCAATCTTCATATTGCATCACTTTCTTTCAGTTCTACCTAATCCGTACGATAAGAAAATCAACCAAGTGTTTATAGCCCTGAATGAAAGTTAATAAAACCTTTTTAAATAATTTTTATTTTAAAAGAAGTCTATTAAAGGCTTCTTTTTTAATATTTATTTAATTATAATCCAATAACCATTTTTATTAGTTCCTACCCTTTTTATATCTATTTGAGATCAAGAAAATCATATAAATGTCCATATAAATGTCTATATAAATGTCTATATAAATGTCCATATAAAATGCCCTTATAATCTAAGAAAATCATATAAATGTCTATATAAATTGTCTATATAAATGTCTATATAAAATGTCCATATAAATGTCCATATAAATTTTTATTATTTAATATATTTAGAATCTATAATATAAGTTATATTATATTTTAATTTAACATTTTTTCTAATACCATAACCTATAATAGATATATTTTTATTTTTAAATATATCTATTATATAATCATCTAAAATATCATTTAATAAACATATAAAATCATAATTATAATTATTAGGAGTATTTAAAACATAATTTAATACTCCTAATTTATATTTAGAAGTTATTTTCTTTAAATTAGTTATAACTTTTGTACTAAAACTCATAATATAAATATTTCTTTTATAGTGATTTAAAAAAGTTATAAACTTTTTTAAATCCATATCAAAATCTTTTATTTCCAATAATAATATTTTATTAGTTTTAATTTTAAGTAAACTATCTAATGTAGCTATATTTTCTTTTTGCATTTCTTCATAATTAATATTACGAACCAGTTTACCTTTAAATAAAGGATCATGATATAAAACATATACTTGATCTTTAGTTATACGTATATCTGTTTCTAATCCTATATACATAGGATTATCTATAGCTTCTTTTAAAGCTTTTAAACTATTTGCTTCTTTTAAATTATTCCATATTCCTCGATGTGCAATATACTCCATAAAAAAATCACCTTAGTAAATCTTACTAAAGTAATTTATTTTTTATTTTTCTTTTTTTTAAAAAGAAAAATAAATGTTAAAAGAATAATTAAAAAACAACATCCCCCAATTAAAGGAGCAACATAACTAGCTATAACAGGTTTAACCTCAGCTTTAGTTATTATGTTAGGATCAGTAAAAATTACTTTTTTACTGATCTCTTTATTAACATATAATGTTATAACTTCTTCTAAATCATCTTTTTTAAGAATTAAATATATTATATTTTCTCCTTCTTTTAAATTATCATTACCTTGAATATTTATTTGTACATTTTCATCTAATTTATAATTTAATACTAATGATTCTATATTATTTTCTACTTTAACAGTATAAACATTATTATATATATCATAACTAGGAGATAATATTCCATTTAATATTTCTAATTCTTTTAACAATTTAATCAATCCTTTAAATTATTCTTGCTAATATTTCATTCATTACATATAGTTTGTCCGGATTAATATAAATATATTCTTTTTTTTCAATTAAATCTTTATTTTTAATTAATTTTTTTAAATCAAATGCTTCATGGATACTTATATTATATTTTTTTTGAAAATCTTTTTTATTTATACCTTTTAATTTTCTTAAACCTAAGATAACTTCATATTTCATTTGTTCTGTTTTATTAACTAATTCTTTTTCTTTAACAACATCTCCTAATAAATATTTTTTAAAACTTCTGGTATTCGTATAACGAATACCATCAATATAACCAGATGCTCCAAGACCAAAGCCATAGTACTCTTCATTATTCCAATAAACTAAGTTATGTTTTGATTCATAACCAGGAATAGCAAAATTACTTAATTCATAATGATTAGCATTATCTAATGTTTTACATATATATAAATACATTTTATAATCTAATTCTTCACTAGCATAACTAGTTTCATTAATATAAGCTTTAGTATGAGGTTCTAAAATAAGAGAATATGTACTAATATGTTCAGGATTTAATTTTAAAATATAATTTAAATCTTTTTTTAAATCAGCCATTTTTTCATTAGGTAAAGCATACATTAAATCTAAATTAATATTATTAAAACCAAGATTACGACATAACTTCATTTTCATTTTAGCATCTTTAAAATCAGCATTTCTTTCCATAAAAGCTAAATTATTTTTATTAAATGATTCAATACCTATACTTAAACGATTTACTCCCCCTTCTTTTAAAATAGTAAGTAAATCAGAATTAATATCTTCTATATTACATTCAAAAGTAAATTCTATATTAGGAGAATAATGAAATAATTTTAAGATATTAAATAATCTTTTAAGTTCAGAAATAGATAAAGAAGAAGGAGTACCTCCTCCTATATAAAGAGTATTAATTTCTTCATCCATATAACGATCTTTTATTTCATTTCTTAAAGCAGTTAAATAAGCTCCAACCCATTTTTCATTATAAATAAATTTACAAAAATCACAATAAGAACATATTTTTTTACAAAAAGGAATATGAATATAGACACTTGTTGCCATTATAAATGCCTTCCTTCTTTTCGTAAATTATCAAAACTATGTTCAGTTAATCTTCTTTGTACATCATTTACCATATAAATACTAAATTTATCAGGATATTTTTGAACTAAAAGAGATAGTCTTTTGGTTAAATCTCTATATATTGTAAATTCACTTTCATTTAAAGAAAGAGCTATTTCTTTAACCGTTAAATTATTTGCTATTAATAATTTATAAGCCATAAGAATTCTTTTTATAACATTTTCATCATCTATACTATTAGCTATTTTTTTAGCATATAATTTTTCATTAACATTACTCCATAGTTCATAATCTAAATCTTTTAAAGTTTTAGTTAAATTATAATGAATAGTTACATGGGAAAAATTTAATTTTTCGGCAATTTTTCTTAAAGATATGCCATCTAAATAAAGATAAGCAGCATTAATTATATCTTGATTACTCATAAGTTATTCCTCACTTAAAATGGCTAAAAAGGCTTCTTGAGGAACTTCCACCGAACCAACCATTTTCATTTTTTTCTTTCCTTCTTTTTGAGCTTCTAATAATTTTTTCTTCCGAGATACATCTCCTCCATAACATTTAGCTAAAACATTTTTTCTTAAAGCACTAATATTTTCTCTAGCAATAATTTTCGAACCAATTGATGCTTGAATTGGGATTTGAAACATTTGTCTGGGAATTAATTTTTGTAATTTGGTAACAATACTTTTACCTTTAGAATAAGCAAAATCTTTATGAACAATAATACTTAAAGCATCAATTACTTCTCCATTAAGTAATATATCCATTTTAACTAAATTACTAACTTTATAACCAATTAATTCATAATCAAAAGAAGCATAACCTTTTGTATAACTTTTTAATTTATCATAAAAATCATATACTATTTCTGATAAAGGTATTTCATAATGAATATTAACTCTAGTTGGATCTAAATAATCAACTGATTTATATATACCTCTTTTATTTTGACATAATTCCATGATTGATCCTATATATTCACTTGGAGAAATAATATTAGTTAAAATATATGGTTCTTCAATATAATTTATTTTAACTTGATCTGGCATTTTATTAGGAGAATCAATAATTAAAGAAGTACCATCAGTTAAATAAATATGATAAACAACACTTGGGGATGTAGCTATAATATTTAAATTAAACTCTCTTTCTAATCTACTCATAATAACATCCATATGTAATAAACCAAGAAAACCAACCCGAAAACCAAAGCCTAAAGCTTCACTTGTTTCTGGTTCATATTTTAAAGCCGCATCATTAAGTTTTAATTTTTCAATAGCTTCTCTTAAATCATCAAATTTATTAGGTTCTGTTGGAAATAAACCAGAAAAGACCATTGGCTTCATTTCTTTATAACCTTCTAAAGGAAGGTTTGCTTCATTATCTGTTGTTGTTATTGTATCCCCCACATTAATGGTACTTATGTCTTTAATGGAAGCACTAATAAAGCCAACTTCCCCACTTTTTAATTCGGAAACTAATTCTTCTTTAGGTGTTTTAACTCCAAGTTCTGTTACAAGATAAGTACTTCCAGTTGCCATCATCTTAATATTACTTCCCACTTTAATTTTTCCTTCTACAACTTTAACTAATAAAACAACACCGCGATAAGCATCATAATAAGAATCAAAAATTAAAGCTCTTGTTTTTTCTTTTTCTAAATTAAGAGGTGATGGTATTCTTTCAATGACCGCGTCTAATATGTCTTGAACACCTTCCCCAGTTTTGGCACTACACAATATTATTTCTTCTTCCCTAAAACCTAAGACATCTATTAGTTCTTGTTTTACTTTAGGAATATTAGCATTAGGTAAATCAATTTTATTTATAACAGGAATTATTTTTAAATCATTATCTAAAGCTAAATAAAGATTAGCAAGGGTTTGAGCTTCAATACCTTGGGATGCATCCACGACTAAAATAGCTCCTTCACAAGCGGCAAGAGAACGAGATACTTCATAAGAAAAATCAACATGACCTGGAGTATCAATTAAATTAATGGTATATCCTTTATAATTTAACTTAACGGCATTAAGTTTAATTGTTATTCCTCTTTCTCTTTCTAAATCCATACTATCTAATAATTGATCTTTCATTTCTCTTTTACTAACGGCACCAGTTAATTCGAGAATACGGTCCGCTAAGGTACTTTTACCATGATCAATATGGGCAATAATGGAAAAATTCCGTATTTTTTCTTTATCCATAAGGCTTCACCATTTATTATTATACAATATATAATATAAAAAAGGGAAAATTTTTAAAATAACATTTTAAAAAATTCCCATATATCTTTTATTCCTCCCGAAAATACTTCTTCCGTTACTTTAGCTATTTTTTCTCCTGCTTTAGTAAAAGCATTACTATAATCATAATTATCATTTTCTATATATTTTTCTAAATCTATTGGTTTACCATCTTCTATATCTTTTTCAAATCTTTCAATAGCATCACTAGTTAATAGTGATGCTTTATTAACTTTTGCTTCATAAAAACCACTTTTAGAGGCTATAAATAAACCTAAAAATATAATAAATAATAAAGTAATAATAGATATAAAAATATTATTCTTCTTTTTCATAATTATCCTCATTTAAATAAGTATAAAGAACTTTAGCCATTACTTTTAAAGTATTATTTACTTCTTCTATACTATTATATTGACCTCCTACTTCAATTAGAATTGTTCGAGGACTAAAATCTTGATTATATACCCCATTTACTCCTTTACCTTTCTTTTCTAATACTCCTCTTGATAATGATTTATTAAATGCTTTTATTTTTTCATTTAAATTTTGAGCTAAAGCTAAATTAGCTTCATAACCTGGATTTTCTAATCCAACAACAAACATTATTCTTGCATATTTTATGCCATCTATTTCAATTGTTGTTCTTTCATAACTACTAGAATCTCTATGTAAATCTATATAAAAATTTAAACTAGGATTTTCTTTTTTAGCATTTTCTAATAATATTCTACTAGCTTTATAACTAGATCCATATTTCCAACCATTAGCATTTAAAACATCAACTATATTATTATTTTCCACAATAGAATTAATATTTAAATCCGCGAGATACTCTTTTAAAATATAACTAGCTAAATAAACAGTATTATTAATATTAAATGCTTCTATAAAATTAGTGGCATAACCTTCGGTTTGATGGGAATTGAAAATATATACAATAGGATCACTATTAATAGGTACTTCTACTTCAATTGGACTACTAACTTCTTTATTAACAAGTCCATTATCGATATTTTCAATTCCAAAAGAATATTTAAGTAAAAAATCTAAACTAGATAAAGAACTAATATCATTTAAATTATATGTACCATATGTATCTTTTACTAAATAATTTAAATATTTACTATTATCTAATTTAATACTTATTTTATTAAATAAATATTTAAATGTTAATAAAAAAGATAATATTAGTCCTAGTATTAATATTAATAATTTTATAATACCTTTTCTTAATCTTTTTTTTCCTTTAAATCTATGTTTCATATTTATCACTATATGTATCTTACTATATAAGTATTAAATAGATTGTCGAATTAAAGATTAAATCATAAGTTTTTATTGCTAAATTAGGAAATATTTGTTAAAATTAATTTACGAAGTGAAGAAAGGAGCAAAATTATGCCTAATATTAAAGCTTCTAAAAAAGCTGTTAAAGTTATTGCCAAAAAAACAGCTAATAATCATGAACTAAAAATGCGTGTTCAAAATTTAATTAGAAATTGTGATAAAGCAATTGCAGCTAATAATAAAGAAGAAGCCCAAAGTTTATTAAAAGATTTACAAAAATATGCTGATAAAGCTGTTAGTAAAGGTTTTATGAAGCAAAATACAGTTGATCGAGAAAAATCTCGTTTAACCCAAAAAGTTAAAAATATGAAGTAGTATTGCCTACTTTATTTTTTTTTGATATGATTATAATGGTGATAATAATGAAAAATATATTAACTTGGTTTTTTTGTCTTGGAGCAATAACGGGAACAATAGCTTTTTTAAATCCTATATCTAATAAATTAAGTGATTTAATTAGTAATAATAATACATTAGTATTTAAAGATGCTAATATATATCAAAAAAAGAAAAGTTATGGTTATGTTCAATTAACAAAAGATTTTGTTCCTTATTCTTTTCAAGATATATTAAATATCTATTATAGTGTTATAAATGCTGGTTGGGATACATTTACCTTTTATTGTCCTGAAGAATATAGTGATTGTTTAAATGATGTTGAAACAATAAGTGGAGATGAATTAATTCTAACTCATTTAAATAATTATGTTCATCCTTTTAATAGTTTTACAAATGTTAAAACCCAAATGAAAGAATCTGGAGAAATAACTTTAAATGTTTATTATTTATATGATGAAGCTAAAATAAATTTAATTAATCAAAAAGTAGATGAAATATTAAAACAATTAAATATCGATAATATGAATGATTATGATAAAATAAAAACTATTCATGATTATATTATAAATAATACTAAATATGATATAGAAAGAAATGAAAGTAATAATAGTAAATATAATTCTTATACAGCCTATGGACCTTTGTTTGAAGGATTAGCTACTTGTAATGGATATACAGATTTAATGGCAATATTCTTAAGTAAAATGGGTTATGATAATTATAAAATAGCAACAACACCAGAAGAAATAAGTTATTCCGCGACGGGACATATATGGAATGCTGTTTATCTAAAAACAGATGATAATAAATATGAATGGAGACATTTAGATTTAACTTGGGATGATCCCGTTAGTAGTGATGGAAAAGATAATTTAACTCATGATTATTTTTTAGTAACAACAGAAGGAATGCATTCAGCAGATAATAAAGGAACTGCAATAGAAGAACATAATTTTAATCCAAAGTTTTATTTAGAATTTAAATAAAAATAAGTAAAATAAAAATATAAAAAACTTAACTATATCTATAAGACACAGTTAAGTTAATGGGATCAATAAAGGGGCTGTCGC
>CANRDD010000025.1 GCA_947629305.1 uncultured Bacilli bacterium
GAAATGCCAATAGATATTTTAAATATTTTTGGTAATGATTTTAAATAGTTTCATCACCACTTTAGTTGATAAGAGACAAAAAAAATAAATTATAGAGTTAAATTATTGTAATTTTAATCACAAGAAGTTATGTTATCCAATTGCGGCACCACTGGTGTCGCAATTAACTTGGTCTCATTATTTAGAACTAGTACTATTATTTTACCTGCGAAAAAAATTTACATTCATGGAGCTAAAAATGTATTGCCTTTTTATTAAAAATATAGTAATATTAAATTGTAAATGTAACCTATTAAATTACATTTATACGCCAAAAGAAAAACACGTGACGTTCCCAAATAAGTAAAAATTATTTGTTTGGGAACGTTTACGCGTATTATAGACGTCTTTTCTTTTGGCTATTAATATAACTAAAAATTATTATAAAATATTTGACTTTTTAATTAAAAACCTCTATTATTTAGATAGGTGAGAATGAAGTGAGTAAGAAACAAATTGTTGATTTAATAACCGCGGTAGTTTTAATACTTGTAGGTAGTGCTTTATTAATATTTCCTATTTTAGAAATAATTAATGTTAAAATAATATTTATGGTTGTATTAGGTATATATGGTATATTAAATTTAATTCAATTTATTTTAACAAGAAAAGCTAAAGATTATGAAGGTTTATTTACAATGATAGCATCAATTATTGTTTTAGGTATTGTAGCTAAATTAAATGTAGCTAAAGTACCTTGGTATTTAGCTATAGCTTTATTTACTTGGATAATATTAATGGCTTTAATTAAATTAAAAAAAGCTGATTATTATAATGATCGTAAAAATAAAATATGGATTTTAAAAATAGTAACATTAATATTATTTGTTTTAACTGGTTTATTAACAACAATTAATTTATATTATACAAATGATATTCAAATATTAGTTTTAGGTTTCTTTTATTTAATTCATGGTATTTTAGAATTATTTGATCCTTTAACATTATATTTATTAGATAAATAGCAAGCAATTGCTTTTTTTTCTTGACAATATTTATGATTTAATATAAGATATTACCGATTTATAAAGGAGAAAATTTTATGGAAAGAAAAGCTTTTGAAAGAAATTATAAGCATGAAAATATAAGTGATATAGGTAAGGGTGATAATATTTTAAAACCTACATCTATTGCAGCTTTAAAAAATTTATCTAATCATAAACCAAAGGCACAAATATATTTAACACTAGAAGAATATCAAAAAAAAGTAGAAAAGGCCTTAGATTTTGCTTATTATATTAATGATATTAAAGATTTAACTAATGCTCATTATTTATATTGTTATTTTATTAAAGAATTATTACCTTTTATTGTAAAGGATAATATAAATAGAAGTTATCAATATAATCCCATTAATTTATTTTCTCAAAATACCGTTAAATTTAAATTATCAATGAAAGAAGGGCAAGAAAAAGTAATTTTACCTAAAACAATATATATCCTTGATGAACATAGTAATATATATGTTTTAGGAAGTAGCCAAAGTGCTTCTAAAGAAGAAATAATTAAAATAAAAGAAAGATTTAGACAAATGTTAAAAGATTTTGTTATTAAATTAAATTTAGGATATATTCTTGAAGATACCACTTTTGTTTTTACAGCTTCCTTTAAAGAAATTTTAGATGCTACTTATGGTGAAATGCAAAGATTAGAATATGCTCAAGAAATTGTTGAAGATTGGCAAGATGATTATGAATATAATCGCCTAATTAAATTACGTCCTGAGCCTGATACACCATCTTCTTTAGAAAGAAAAAAATTAAATATTGTAAGAACTAAAATAAAAAGTTCAGAAAATTAAAATAAACTGAACTTTTTTTATTGACAACATTTATTCTTTTTAATATAATGTTAATAACAAATGGGTAATAACTCATTTAGAGAAAGAAGGAAAAAAGATGACTAATTTTAATGCCCAAAAAGAATGTGAAAGAATTATTGAATTTATTCGTAATTATTATAAGGAACATCATTTAGGAGGAGTTGTAATAGGAATAAGTGGAGGCAAAGATTCCGCGGTTGTCGCAGCTTTAATGGTTAAAGCTTTAGGTAAAGAAAATGTTTTAGGACTTACTTTACCATGTCATTCAAAAGAAGAAGATAAAACAGATGCTTTACTAATAAGTAAATATTATGGTTTTGAAATGGTAAATATTGATTTAACTAGTACTTATGATGAATTTAAAAAACAAATTAATTTGTTAGGTAATTTTACTGATCAAGAAATAATTAATAGTGATATTAATTTAAAACCTCGTTTAAGAATGGCTTCTTTATATTATATGGCTGCGTTATATTCAGCTTTAAAAGGTAAAACTTATTTAGTTGCTGGAACAAGTAATAAATGTGAATTATTCGTTGGTTATTTTACCAAAGGTGGTGATTCAGTTCATGATATTTCTCCTATCGCCGATTTAACAGTTGCTGAAGTCATAGCTTTAGGTGAAGTTTTAGATGTCCCTGCTAAAGTTTTATATAAAAAACCAAATGATGGTTTATCTAATCAAACTGATGAAGATAAGTTAGGTGTAAGTTATAAAGATATTGCTAATTATATGGAAGAACCTAAAAAATTAGATGAAAAAATAGCTCTTAGAATAAGGAAGTTGCATGAAGCAAATTTACATAAATTTAATATTCCAACTTATTATAAAACTAAAGGATAATTATGAAAATAGGTGTTTATGTTGGAATATTTAATCCACCCCATAAGGATCATATTAATCTTGTTAAAACTTTAATTAAAGAAAAATATTTAGATAAAGTTGAAATCGTGGCTACTCAAGGTTATGGAAATAAAATTAATATTACTTCTTTAGAACAAAGAATAGCTATGTTAGAATTATTGCAAACTAAAAATATTATTATTAATAAAGAATTTAATAAATTAACATATACTTATGAAATAATGCGAGCTTTTAAGAAAAAATATATTTATGATCAAATTTATTTAATTATAGGAGCTGATAATATTATAGATTTTTCTAAATGGCACAATTTTCCAGAATTATTAACTTATCCTATTTTAGTTATTAATCGTAACAAAATAGATATTAATAGTTATATTAATAATATTTCTTTTAAACATAATATTAAAATTGTTAGTTATAAAGGAAAAGATATTTCTTCAACGCAAATTAGAGAAATGTTTAAAAATAATCAACTTACTAATATTAATGATTTTTTAGATAAATTAGTTGTAAAATATATTTTAGAAAATAAATTATATGCAAGTTAGGAGAATAAAAATGCAAGATATAATAAATATATTATTAGAAAGAAAACAAACAATTAGTACCATGGAATCTTGTACAGGTGGAGCTTTAGCTAATTTAATTACGAATATTCCTAGAAGTAGTGAAGTCTTTAAATTTGGAGCTGTAACTTATAGTAATGAATTTAAAATTAAGATGGGAGTAAAAAAAGAAATAATTGCTAAATATA
Organism: uncultured Bacilli bacterium; assembly: GCA_947629305.1. Lineage (GTDB taxonomy): Bacteria > Bacillota_I > Bacilli_A > RF39 > UBA660 > Onthocola_B. Next base: position 3,484 of record CANRDD010000025.1, read on the forward strand.
GTGTTTATAGTATGGAAACGGCTCAAGAAATGAGTAAAAATATTGTTCTTTATACAGATTCTGATTATGGTGTAGGAATAACAGGAAAACTTTTAAGAAACGATCCTTATAATAAAGAGGGTTTAATAAATAAAGTATTTATTTGTTGTTATGTAAAGAATAAAAATACTTATTATAAAAAAGAAATTTTAGTTGATAAAGAAACTAGAGAAGAAAATAAAAGAGAAGTTTTAGAAGAAGTTATTAAACTTTTAAAGGAAGTATTAAATGATAAAAAAAATAAAGATATTTAAATCAGAAAATATTAAAAGTCGGCAAACACAAAAAGTTTTAGAAGAAAAAATAAGGCAAAAAGGCTTTTTGTTAAGAGAAAATAATTATGACTTAGCTATATCTATCGGGGGTGATGGAACATTTTTAAAAATGATCAAAGAAACGGATTTTAATAGTAATATTGCATATTTAGGTATTAATACAGGTACTTTAGGTTTTGCTCCAGAAATTTATCCTCAAGAAATTGATAATTTTTTAGATAAACTAGCTCATCAAGATTATAAATTTGCCCAAGTTGGGATAGAAGAAATAATTATTTATTATCAAGAAAAAAAAGAAACATTTTATTCCTTAAATGAAATTGTCATTAGGGAAGCTGATTTAAATACTTTACATACTAATGTCTTAGTTAATGACAAAATATTAGAAAACTTTTCTGGTGATGGCCTTTTAATATCAACATCTTTTGGGTCAACAGCTTATAATTTAAGCTTTGGAGGAGCAATTGTTTATAGTGAACTTAATACTTTACAAATAACGCCAATTGCTCCTTTAAATAATAAAGTTTATCATACTTTAAATAATTCTGTTATAATACCAGAAAAAAATAAAATAACAATTATTCCTAAAAATAATGATTTACTTTTAACAATAGATGGGCATAATTATTTTTATGAAAAAGTAGAACAAATAAATATTAAAATAAGCAAAAAGAAAATTAATTGTTTAAGAATGCAAAATTTTGATTATACACAAAAAATAAATGAAAAATTTTTAAAATAATAAAAAAATAGTTGACAAATAACATTGTTTTTAATATACTGTTAATAACAGAAACAAAAAAATCTGTTTTTAAATTAATATATGATATTAATAATTTGTTAATAAGAGAATTGTTTCTGCTAATTTTTTAATCATTGATTTTAACAAAATGTTAATAAGAAAGGAATGGTAGATAATGACTAAAAATTTAGAAATTTTAACAAGGAAAAAGGATATTTTAGAAATTAAAAGACTTTTACTTGTTGTCGATGTTGTTAAAGGATTTATGGAAAAAGGTTCTATGGCTGATTCGAAAATGAGGCATATTATTCCCTCAGTTATCGAACTTGTTCAAAATTTTCAAGGAAAAGAGACAGTTATTGGTTTTATAAAAGATTCTCATAAAAGTTCTGCAATAGAATTTAATAAGTTTCCTATTCATTGCCTTGAAAATACGGAGGAATCAGAATTAATTGATGAACTTAAAAGTTATGAAGAAAATAGTTTAACTTATTTAAAAAATTCAACATCCGCGATGTATGCTCCCGAATTTTTAGATAATATTAAAGCTTTAATTAATCTAAAAGAAATAGTTATTGCCGGAGTTTGTACGGATATTTGTGATTTAAATTTAGCTTTACCATTAATTAATTATTTTGATGAAAATAATCAAAATGTTGAAATAATTGTTCCAACTAATGCTGTTGATACTTATGATGCTTTAAGTCATCCTAAAGATGAATATAACGAAATAGCTTTAAAATTAATGCGTCAAGCTGGTATAAAGGTAATTCCTAAATATGAAAGAGGTGAAAGATAATGAATAAAACTTTATTTACAGATTTTTATGAACTTACAATGGGACAAACATACTTTAATAGTGGGGAAAAGAATAAGAAAGTATATTTTGACTGTTTCTTTAGACGTAATCCTTTTAAAGGTGGTTATACTTTAAAAGGAGGATTAGAAGAAATAATTAATTATATTTTAAATTTTAAATTTACGGAAGATGATATTAAATATTTAAAAAGTTTAAATTGTTTTACTGATGATTATCTAGATTATTTGAAAAATTTAAGATTTACTGGAGATATTTGGGCTATTCCTGATGGAACTCCTGTTTTTGAAAATGAACCTAATTTAATTGTAAGAGCTAATATTATTGAAGCTCAAATCATTGAAACAGCCTTACTAGCATATTTTAATCATGCTAACTTGGTTTTAACTAAAGCCAAAAGAATGACCGAACTTATCAAAAATGTTCCTGTGATGGAATTTGGGGCAAGAAGAGGTCCAGGTGATGCTGGTTTAATTGTTTCTAAATATGCTTATATAGGAGGTTGTGCTGGCACATCAAATACTTTAGCCGGAAAAATATATGATATTCCCGTCATGGGAACAATGGCTCATAGTATGATTTGTAATGAAAAAGATGAATATACAGCTTTTCTAAATTATGCTAAAAGTAATCCTAATAATTGTGTTTTTCTAGTTGATACTTATAATACTTTAGAAAGTGGCATTCCTAATGCTATTAAAGTTGCGCAAGATTATTTACTTCCTCATGGTTATAAATTTAAAGGTATTAGAATTGATTCAGGCGATTTAATAACTCTTTCTAAACAAGCCCGAAAGATGTTAGATGATGCTGGCTTTTATGATACAAGTATTTGTTTAAGTAATGGTTTAAATGAAGAGGCAATTAAAGCTTTACAAGAAGGCGGGGCTAAATTTGATACTTTAGGTATTGGTGATAATCTTGCTTGTCCTTTAGATATTATGGGAGGAGTTTATAAACTTGTAGCAACCGAAGAAGATGGAATAATTGTTCCTAAAATAAAAGTTAGTGAAGACCCAATTAAAACAACTAATCCAGGTTTTAAAAAAGTATATCGCTTATATTCTAAAATTACACATAATTTTCTAGCTGATATTGTAGCTTTATATGATGAAGTATTACCTCTTGATAATCTTGTTTTAGATACTTTTGATAATCAAAAAATAATATTAAATGATTATGAAATAAAAGAACTTTTAATACCTATATTTAAAAATGGTCAATTAGTTTATAATTTACCAACAGCAAAAGAAACAAAAGATTATTGTGATAAGGCTTTTCAAGAAATACCTGATCAAGTAAAAGATTTAACTAATCCAGTTAATTATCCTGTCTTTTTATCTCCTAATTTATTTAATTTAAAAAAACAAATGTTAGAAAAAGAAAAAGAAATGACATTAGTAAGGAGAAAAGGATAATGGATAATTTAAAAAGAAAGAAAATTGAAAAAATAATCGAGGAGTTTAAAATAGCTTCTTGTGAGGAAATAAATAATAATAAACATTTTATAACAACAAAACAATATTTATATACTTTAAATAATGGTTTAACTTTAACAAGAGAACAAGTTTTTAAAAATAATCAAAATGGGGATGCGGTGATAATTATGCCTGTTTTAGAAAATAAAGAAATATTAACCGTCATTGAACCAAGAGTTTTTACGGCATCTGGCATAGCAATAGGTTTTCCCGCGGGATATATTAATAAAAATGAAGGACCAATTAATGCTGCTTTAAGAGAGTTAAGAGAAGAAACAGGTTATGTTCCTAAAGATATAAGACATTTAGATTCATTTTATCAAGATGAAGGATGTAGTAGAGCTTTTAATCATGCTTATTTAGCCACGAATTGTGAAAAAAAGTTTCCTCAAGATTTAGATCAAGATGAATATATTAAATATCTAAGTTTTACTTTAGATGAGTTAGATGAATTAGAAAGTTTAGGATATATAAGTGGTGCTAATAGTAAATTAACTTTAGCTAGGGGACGTAAATATTTAAGTAAATAATTATTTTAGTCTTTTTAACAAAATGATTATATGTTAAAATTATTTTAGGTGATTTATTTATGGAATATAAAAGCGAAGAAGAATTTTTAAAAGCATATAATCCTAATGAATTTGAAAGATTATCATTAACAACCGACATTATAATCTTTAGTGTTTCTGATGAACAAGTAGCTAATTATCGAAAAACGAGCAAAAAAAGATTTAGCATCTTATTAGTTAAAAGAAATACTTATCCTTTTAAAGATAAATACTGTCTTCCTGGGGGCTTTGTGGGAATTAATGAAAATCTTGAAGATGCTCCAATTAGGGTATTAAAAAATGAAACAAATTTACAAAATATTTATTTAGAACAATTATATACTTATGGTGATGTGCATCGTGATCCAAGAATGCGAATAATATCAACATCTTATATGGCTTTAATTGATAAAAATAAATTAAATGAAAAGATATCTAAAGATGCTTCTTGGTTTAATTTAGATATAGAAGAAAAAAATAATATAGTTACTATTTATTTGGATAATGGTAAAGAACATTTTTCTTTTAAAATTAAAAAGATTTTAAAAGAACTTACCACGGATCGATATAAATACGAAATAATTGAAAATGAACATTTAGCTTTTGATCATGCTTTAGTTATTTTAGCAGGAATAGAAAGACTTAAAAATAAAATTGAATATACCGATATTGTTTTTAATATGATGCCAAAATATTTTACTTTAGGAGAATTGCAACAAGTTTATGAAGTAATTTTAGGTAAAAAATTATTAGATCCAGCTTTTCGACGAATTATTGAAAAAAAGGTTCTTAAAACTGATAAAATGACTTCTGGAGAAGGACATAGACCAAGTTATTTATATATTTATAAAAATAAGGAATAATAATTGCTAAAGAAAAATTAAGAAAGGCTAACTTACCTTATGAAAATAAGGTATTTGAAGATGAATATGATGATTTAAATGATTATGTTGATGCTTTTTATTTATATGCTTATATTATTGAAAAAGGATTATATGAATTAATTAGAGATAATTTAAGATATAATCAAAGTATGGATTTTAAATTATCATATATGCCTCATGATATAAATGAAGATTCAATATTAAGTGATGGATATGAATCATTTGTTTTAAATTTTAAAGATAAAGATAAAAATATCATATCAATTTTAATAGATATGATAGACAATTTTATATCTTTTTATAATTTAGGTGATCGGAAAAATAATATTATTAATATTACTACTTCACGTCTTAATGTAATAAGAGCTTATTATTCTGAATATCAAAGAATAGAATATGAATTAAGAGATATAATTGAAGATTATCAAGATGATTTTGATCTTGATCGAAGAGTATATTGTCCTGATGATAATACAGAAAGTTTAAAAAGAAAAAAATGACTAAAAAATAAGATATATTTTTTGTTTTAAATTTATACCTTCTTTCATATAATTAATTTGAAAGAAGGTATAAAATAATGGAAATTCTAAAAGTTTCATCAAAATCTAATCCAAGTAAAGTCGCGGGAGCTATAGCTAACATTTATCGAGAAAAGAGAACAGTGGAAATTCAAACAGTTGGAGCTGGTTCTTTAAACCAAGCAATTAAAGCTATTGCCATATGCAGAGGTTTTGTGGCTCCCTCAGGGGATAATTTAGTTGTTATCCCAGCCTTTAATGATATAATTATTAATGGTGAACAAAAAACGGCCATAAAATTAATTGTGGAAAATAGATTACCTTAAGGTATAAAAAATAAAAGAATTAGAATTTGTTCTAATTCTTTTATTTTAACAAAAATTTAGTAAATTTAGCATAAAGTTCTTGACTTTTTCTATTATGTACCATTATGATAGATAACATAGTTTAAGGAGGAAAGAATATGGATATGAATGAATTAAAGGGGTTAATTGATGCTTTTTATCTATATAAATATATTATAACGAAAGTAATACCTAAATTATTAGAAAATGATACCTTAAGATTAAAAGTTATTCTTAAAGAAGAAATGAATGTTCCTAGTTTAGAAGTTGTTAATGAACATATCTTTTTAGTGGCATTTCCTAAAGAATATAATATTATTACACATGAATTTACTAGAATGCTAAATGAATTTGTTACTAATCTTTCTTTAGGAGAAGTAAAAGATAATGAATATATATTTATAAATGATAAAGAAAGAATAATGGAAGCTTTAAATGGTGAAGAACAAAGACTAATCTTAGCAGAGGAAATAATTAAAGAATATCAAGATAATTTAAAAATTGATCGAAGAATATTTTTACCTAATGAACGTAGTTATGACTGCTTAAAAAGAAAAAAATAGAGTACTTGCTTTTTTTAGAAATATAATCTAAAATATAAAATAGTTAAATTGAAAGGAAGATGTGAATAATAATGGAATTAAAAGGAAGTAAAACAGAAGCTAATTTAATGGCTGCTTTTGCAGGAGAAAGTCAAGCTCATACCAAGTATTTATATTATGCTTCACAAGCTAAAAAGGATGGTTATGAACAAATTGCAGCTATATTTGAAGAAACAGCTCGTAATGAAAAAGAACATGCTAAATTATGGTTTAAAGAATTACATGGAGGAAGTGTTCCTGAAACAAGTGTTAATTTAGAAGATGCAGCAAATGGGGAAAATTATGAATGGACAGATATGTATGCCGAATTTGCTAAAGTAGCCGAAGAAGAAGGATTTACCAAAATAGCTAAATTATTTGCTAGTGTTGGGCAAATTGAAAAACATCATGAAGAAAGATATCGGAAGTTACTTAAAAATATTGATGATAAAGTAGTCTTTAGTAAAGATGAAGAAGCTATCTGGATTTGCCGTAACTGTGGGCATATTGTTATTGGAAAAGTTGCTCCAGCTGTTTGTCCTGTTTGTGCTCATGCGCAAAGCTTCTTTGAATTAAAAGCTGAAAATTATTAATAAATGGAAGAGCTTAGGCTCTTTTTTTATTTGTTTTTACTTGACTTTAACCCTTTTTTATATTATTATCAAGTGGTGCTTAAAAAAAGGTGAGTTGTATGGATAAGATAATTAATATTGGGGTTGTAGCTCATGTTGATGCTGGTAAATCAACTTTAGTTGATGGTTTACTTCGGCAAAGTGGTGTTTTTCGGGAAAATGAAGAACTAGTGGACTGTGTCATGGACAGTGGCGATCTTGAAAAAGAAAGAGGTATTACCATTACGGCGAAGAACTGTGCGATTAAATATAAAGATTATAAAATCAATATCGTGGATACTCCTGGTCATGCTGATTTTTCGAGTGAAATTGAAAGAGTTATTAAAACAGTTGATACTGTTATTTTGCTTGTTGATTCCGCGGAAGGTCCTATGCCTCAGACAAGATTTGTTTTAAAAGAAGCTTTACAAAATAATTTAAAACCGATTCTTTTTATTAATAAAATTGATAAAAAAGATCAAAGAGCTTTAGAAGTAGTTGATATGACATTTAATTTATTCTTAGAACTAGGAGCAACAGATGAACAACTTGATTTTAAGATTCTTTATGGTAGTGCCAGAAGTGGTTATGCAAAATATAATATGGAAGATGAAGCAACAGATTTAACACCTTTATTTGAAACTATTATTAATAATGTGGAACCATTTAAAGGTGATATTAATGATCCTTTACAAATGCAAATTAGTCAATTAGCTTATGATGATTATATTGGCCGGCTTGGTATTGGCCGAATTAATAAAGGAAAAATTAAAGCAGGACAAACTGTTACTTTAGCTAAGAATAATGGGGAAAAAGAAAACTTTCGGATTACTAAATTATTTGTTAATGAAGGAATTAAGAAAGTAGAAGTTAGTGAAGCTTACTATGGGGATATTGTAACAGTAGCGGGTTCTAGTGATGCAACAATTGGTGATACAATTTGTGATGTTAATCATGTTGAAGCAATGCCAAAGATTATAATTGAAGAACCAACCTTATCAATGAATTTTTTAGTTAATAATTCTCCTTTTGCTGGGGAATCAGGAAAGTTTTTAACTAGTAGACATTTAAAAGAAAGATTAGAAAAAGAATTAGAAACTAATGTTGGTTTAAAAGTTGAAGCTTTAAAAGGGGAAGAAGGATTTAAAGTAAGTGGAAGAGGAGAATTACACTTATCTATTTTACTTGAAAATATGCGAAGAGAAGGTTATGAATTATCCGTATCTAAACCAGAAGTTATTGAAAAAATAGTGGATGGAAAAAGATTAGAACCTTATGAAAAAGTTAATATAAATGTACCTGATGAATATTCAGGAACAGTTATTAATTCTTTAAATGAAAGAAAAGGTACTTTAGAAAATGTTAGTCCTGGAGAAGTTGGTTATACTAAATTAACTTATTTAGTTCCAACCAGAGGTTTAATTGGTTATCGTGGTTCTTTTATTAATGAAACAAAAGGAGAAGGAATCATGGTACGTAGTTTTGATTCATATGGCCCTTATGCTGGCGTTATAAATGGCCGTAAAAACGGGGTAATGGTATCAATGGAAAATGGGGTAACATTTGGATATTCTCTTTATAATTTAACTAACCGAGGGACAATGATAGTTGATCCATCAACACCTGTTTATATAGGAATGATTGTTGGTATTTGTAATAAAGAAGGAGATTTAAATGTAAATCCTTGTAAGAATAAAGAATTAACTAATACTAGAAGTAAAAGTTCAGATGAAGCTATTGCTTTAAATAAAGCTAAGACATTTACTTTAGAAGAAGCTTTAGAATTTATTGAAAATGATGAATATATTGAAATAACACCTGATGTTATTAGATTAAGAAAAAAAGTACTTGATCCTAAAGAAAGATTTAGACAAAACAGAACGGCTTAAATGTCGTTTTTGTTTTGCTTGTTTGTTTGGGAAAATTGTGATAAACTTAGAATATGGTGATGATATATGAAACTTTTAAAAATTGGGCAAAATCCGAAAGTTATGTTAGTAATTGGTGTTTTTGTTTTATCAATGATTACTATTGGGGTTTCATATTCAGCCTTTTTTTCTATTAAAAGTAATACAAGTAATCAAACATATACAACAGGAAATTTAGAAGTAACATATACATCTATTACTCAAGATAGTAAAGATTATATAACTAGTAATAATATGCATATAATGAATGATAAAGAAGGATTAGAACAAAATGATTCTAATTATATTTATGTAAGAAATACAGGAAGTTTATCAACTACATATAGTTTAAATGTTGGTTATGATATTGAAAATTATAATAAAAGAACTTTAAAAGATCCCCAAGATATATTAACACCATTAGAATATATTAAAATTGCTGTATTTCGTTATGATGGACCTGAGAAAAATACTTTAATTTTAGGACCTGTTACTTTAGCTGATTTACCAGTTTATAGTATTGATAAAGATGATTATAATAAAAATCGATATTTATTATTATTCTCTGATTTACCAGCTGGAGAAAATGCTACTAAAACTTATGTTGTTAAAACATGGCTATCAAATGATGCCTCTATATTCGCAGCAAATAGTTATTTTTATGTTAATAGCCGAATAGTGGCTGAAGTTAGTGAAACGAAGGTTGCTTATACTTTTAAAGGAACATTAAAAAATGGAGCAGGTCCTTTAAATGGTGCCACCGTAAGTGTTCAAAATAGTATTACTGCAACAACAGATGCAAATGGGAACTTTACTTTAGCTAATCTTTTACCCGGTTCATATGAATTAGATATTAAATACAATGATAAAGTATATAATACATCCATAAAGATTCGTAAAGGTGATACATATAAAGTAATTAAAGATGCTAATTCTAGTTTTGAAGGAGCAGGAGAAAGACTGCAAAATAAAGCATATACTTTAGGAACAACTATTAATAAATTAAAACAAATAAATAATATTAAAGAAACATCAACAACCTTTACTTTTGGTAAGTCTACTTATCAAGCTCCTGTTGTTTATATAATAGATGGAACATTAGAAAATCAAGGTAATTTAGTTATTAGTGTTGATGATACAAGTATAACTAATATGGTTATTGAATAAACTAAAAATGAATAATAAATAGTTTTTGTTACTTTTTTAATTATTTTTTTAACATTTTAATTTTATAAGTAACAAAAACTATTTTCTTTTATAATTTATTATATAATTTTTATAAGAGGTGTTACATATGAGTGATTTAGAAAAAATTTTACAACTAGTTGAAAAAAATGATGGTTATATTACTACTAAAGAAGTACTAGATAAAGGACTGAATAAAATGGCATTAAAAAGATTATGTGATAATGGATTATTAGAAAGAGTATCAACTGGGTATTATTCATTACCTAATATGATTAATGATGATTATTATATTACTGTCCCTCGTGGCTATGGGGAATCATTATAGAAAGAACTATTTGTGATATTATTAAAGATAAAAATCATTTAGATAAAGAAATATATACTAAAGCTTTAAAGGGGTATGCTGAAAGAAAAGATAAAAATATGTTAAAACTTGCTAAATATTCAAAAAAACTAAATATTGAAAAAGAAGTCGCTGAAATTATGCAGGTGATATTATAATATCAAATGTTTTTTATTTATTATTTTTAAAGAAAAACTAAAGACTTTTTAAGAGAAATTTGATAAAATATTTTTAGATGGTGGTAATAATGAAAAAATATATATATTTAGGAATATGTTTAATAATTCTTCTTGTTCCGACCTTTGCTAAGGCTACGGTAATGCCAATTAGAAAAGAATATGAAGTTACTTGGGATACAGGAGGTAGTGTATCATCTGGTAGTGATGTTACCAAATTATCTTTTTGTGAAGATGCCTCACCCATATTTCAATTTATTGGTAAATTTATTTTAATATTAAAAATAGTTGTTCCTTTAGTTATTATTGTTTTAGGTATAATTGATTTTGCCAAAGCGGTTGTATCCAACGATGATAAAGCTTTGCAACTAGCAACAGGAAGTTTAGTTAAGAGATTAGTTATTGGTGTAGCGATATTTTTTGTTCCAACTATTGTATCTTTCATATTATCATCAATTAAAGAAGCAGCTCCTTTCTTAGAAAGTGCCGAAGCTTGTCAAGTTTGTATGTTAAAACCGAATGATAATGAATGTAAAATTTATGTTAGTTCAGCCAAAAGTAGTGTAAGGAGGTCCTAATGATATATTTAGATTATAGTGCTACAACACCTGTATCTTATGAAGTATTAGATACTTATACTAAAGTTACAAAAGAATATATTGGTAATGCTAATTCACTCCATTCTTTAGGAATAAAGTCAGCTAAACTTTTAGAAAGTGCTACGAAACAAATTGCTGATATATTTAATGTAAATCCAAATGAAATAATTTTTACAAGTGGTGCAACAGAAGCAAATAATATGGCTTTAATCGGGGTTGCTTTAGCTAGTCATAAAAAGGGTAAACATATTATAGTCTCTAAACTAGAACATCCATCTATTTATGTAATATGTGATTATTTAAAGAGTATTGGTTTTGAAATAAGTTATGTTAAAAATGATAAAGAAGGTTTAATTGATTTTGATGATTTAAAATCTTTAGTACGTCCAGATACGATTTTAGTTAGTATATGTGCTGTTAATTCGGAAGTTGGCATTAGACAACCATTAAAAATGATTAGACAAATAATTAAAAAAGAAAATATGGGAACAATTATTCATTCCGATATGACTCAAGCAATAGGAAAGATTCCGGTTAATTTTCATGATGTTGATTTAGCAAGCATGAGTGGTCATAAGATTTTTGGACCCAAAGGAATAGGTTTTTTATATAAAAGTTCGATGATCAAAATAACACCTTTAGTCTATGGAAGTGGGAAAACAAATGAATTAAAACCAGGAACACCACCTCTTCCTTTAATTGTCGCTTTATCTAAGGCTTGTCGTTTATCTTGTGATGATTTAGAAAAGAAAGAAAGATTTGTTAATTTAATTAATGAAAAAATAGTTAATACTTTAAGTAAATATCCTAATATTTTAATTAATAAAACGAAATATTCTATTCCACATATTTTAAATATTAGTTTAATGAAGATAGAACCAGAAACATTTATTAATGCGATGAGTCAAAAAGATATTTATTTAAGTACTAATACGGCTTGTTCATCTGGTGATTTATCTAGTAGCATCATGGCTATTTATAATGATTTAGCTAGAGCTAAACATACAATTAGAATAAGTTTATCATATATAACAACAACTGATGAAATTAATAAATTTTTATTAGAATTTACAGAAGAATATAATAAATTAAATGAATTAAGGTCTTAAGAATGAAAAAAATAATAATATTAAAATATGGAGAATTAACATTAAAAAAGAGTAATAAAAATACTTTTTTAAAAGCATTAAAAAAGAATATAGATAATTCTTTAGAAAATATAGAACATGAAATAATATATGACTTTGGAAGAATGTTTATTTTAGCTAAAGAAGAATTAATAAATAAAATAATAATAAAATTAAAAAATATATTTGGTATATATGAAATAATAATTGGTTATTTAGATGAAAATAAAGATATTGAACAAATAAAGATAAATATTCTTAATTTATTAAAGGATAAAGAATTTAATACTTTTAAAGTTTTAACCAAAAGAAGTGATAAAACATATCCTATTTTAAGTATGGATATAAATAAAATAATAGCTACTAATATATTAAAAGAAATGAATCAAGTTAAAGTAGATATTCATCATCCTGAATTAGAAGTAAATATTGAAATAAGAAAAAATGAAGTATTATATTATGGAGATAGAATAAAAGGTTTAGGTGGATATCCTGTTGGAACACTTGGCAAAGGTTTATTAATGTTAAGTGGGGGAATAGACTCACCCGTTGCGGGTTTTATGAGTATTAAAAGAGGTATAAAAATAGAAGCTATTTATTTTGAAAGTCCTCCGCATACAAGTGAACAAGCTAAAAATAAAGTAATTAAACTTGCCCAAAAATTAGCTAAGTATAATGGAAATGTTAAATTATATGTTGTTAATTTTACAGAAATACAAGAGACTTTATTAAAGAATGTTGATCATGATTATTTAATTACTTTAATGAGAAGAATGATGTATAGAATTAGTGCTATTATAGCAAGTAGGCATAATGATTTAGTATTAATAAATGGAGAATCAGTTGGGCAAGTAGCAAGTCAAACTTTAAGTAGTATGAGGGCTATTAATGAAGTGGTTAAAATGCCTGTTATAAGACCTCTTGCTTGTTTTGATAAATTAGAAATAATTAATATTGCGAGAAATATTGATACTTATGAAACAAGTATATTACCTTATGAAGACTGTTGTACCATCTTTGTTCCTAAACATCCTATTATTAATCCTAACAGGTCTAAATGTACATCTTTAGAAGAAAAAATTCCTTGGCAAGATTTAATTTATCAAGCTGTAAAAAATGTTAAAGTTATAAATATTACAGAAGAAAATAATAATGATTATTTAGATATATTATAAGAGGTGAAGAACTTTGAAAAAAGAACAAACAGCTTTAAAGGTTAGTGCTACTATTAATATTATTGTTTCCTTTTTAAAGATATGGGGAGGAACATACTTTTCTTCGCATGCTTTAATCGCGGATGGAATATATACTGTAAGTGATTTTTCAACCGATTTACTAGCCATGATCGGTGCTAAAGTTGGTCATAAAAGAGCTAATAAAAAACATCCTTTTGGTTATGGAAGATTTGAATATATAATGCAAATCTTTATTGGTGTTATTATTCTCTTAGTAGGTTTTTATATATCCTATAAAAGTTTTTTAATAACTAGTTCTAAACCTAATTTATTAGTCTTATTTTTAATCTTATTTGTTATTTTATTAAAAGTATTAAGTTCTAATTATTTAATGCATGTTGGTAAAGATATATCAAGTTTAATGTTAATTAATTCCGCGAAAGAATCTTTTTTAGATGTATTATCTTCTTTAGTTATTTTTCTTCTTATTATTGTTGGACAATTTTTTCCTTTTGCTGATATTATAGGTAGTTTATTTATAGCTTTATTAATTAATATAACGGGAGCTAAAATAATATATGAAAATATTATATTACTTATCGGGGAAGATGATAATAATATAGAAATAAAAAATAAATTAAAGAAAATAATTAATCGTTTTAAAAGAGTAGAATATAGTGATTCATTTTTAATTAAAAATGGGGGATATTATCAAGTAAGTATTGTTATCGCGGTAGATGAAGATATGAGTGTTAAAAATTTAATTCAAATAGAAAGAAAATTAAGAAAAGCTATTAAAGAAGAAAGAAGTTTAAAAATAAAATATATTGATTTTGAGATTATTAAAAGATAATCTTTTTTTTGAAAGGAAGTAAATTATGCAAATTAGAAATTATTATTATAAAATAAGAAAATATATACGTTATCATAAATTTAAAAATTGTAATTTACCTTATCCATTTTTTGATTATAAAAGAGATACTTTTGAAATGGTTTCTTATTTTAAAAATAATAAATCATATAATGTTAATCAAAGTATTGTAGATGCTGTTGGAGATATTTCTTATCATAATCTTACTTATCATTATAAAATAAGTAATAAGAAGAAAATTAATGATGATATCTATGTAAGTCATTGTCATAATTTTGATGAACTAGTAAAAGTTTTATATGATAATCCTGAATCGTTTTATATTCCTAAAAGATATTTATCTGAATATAGTAAACAAGAATTAGAGTTTTTAAAAGATACCCAAAATTATTTAAAATTAATTGGTTTAAAGAATAAAAAAATAACTAAAGAACAAGAAGATTTATATTTAAAAATGGATAAATTATATCATAAAAAAACTTTAAATATATATGATAAACTATATCTAAAATATTTAGAATATTTAGATAAAAAATTCTGGAAAAAAAGTCAAAAAGAGGAAATAAAAAGATATGATAATGATTTAGATTTTATTTATTGTAATTATCGAAGAAAATATTGTAAAAATAAAAAAATAGCTAATGCTTATATTAATGGTACTAAAAATTATAGTATTTATCGAAAAAATAAATATGATCGAACATTTAAAGGTGAAAGATATTTAGTAATAGATAATGATTATAATTATCTTGGAGTAGTAGAAGTAATAAAAGAAAATATTATTAAATTAAAAGATTTAAAAGAGAATATGGTTTTATATAAATTACTTGGTTTTAAGACATATAAAGAATATATAGATAATATGATAAAAGAGTTTAAAGAAGATGCTAAATATTATAATGAAACATTTGATTTAAATAGTGAAATAATATATGTTACTTTTAAAGTTATGGAAAAGTTTAATAAATAAAAGGAAGTAAATAAGCTTAAGCTTGATTTACTTCCATAATAACGGGAAGAATAATAGG
>CANRDD010000026.1 GCA_947629305.1 uncultured Bacilli bacterium
TGGGAAATAAAGATAATAAAGAAAATAATATAAATAAAATAAATGAAGAAAATAATAATAAAGAGAATTTAGTTCTGTATGAAGATCCAGCATTAAATGGGGCTATTCCTGAGTTAGATGAAAGAATGATTCCCGTTATATATAGAGATGGATCTTGGCTAAAAGCAGATCCATATAAAGCATGGTATGATTATGCAAAACTTGCTTGGGCTAATGTTGTTTATGTTACAGATGATACATATGAAAAATATAAAAATAATCCTGTAGAAACAATTATTAAAATGGAAGATATATTAGGATTTTTTGTTTGGATACCAAGATTTGAATATAAATTATTTAATGTTAATAATGGTTTAAGTGAAGAACAAATGATAGATGTTAATATTGTTAATAAAGATATACCGAAAAAAGAAGAAATAAAGAATGGGTTATATTATACGCATCCAGCATTTACCGCGGTATACGATGATGGTTCAACATATGAATTAAATGGGTTTTGGATAGCTAAATTTGAACCATCATATAATAGTCAAAAAGAAGTATTATTATTACCTGGAAAAGATCCAATTGTTAATATTAATACTGCGCAAATGTGGCAATTATCTTTAAGTATAAAGAATAGTTATAAAAGTGGTTATTTTTCTAGAATGATTACTAATATGGAATGGGGAGCTATTGCTTATTTTTCCTATTCTAAATATAGTAAATTAAATAATGATGAATATGAAGGGGTAAATAAACAAATATTTATTAATAACGCTATGGGTGATGCTGATACGTGGGATAACATTAAAACAGGGTGTTCATCAGGTGGTGTTGCTTTAGATGGAGCTGCATCTTGTCCTTATAATTATGATGTTCCTTATTATGGCACAGGTTCTTCATCAACCGGTAATATCTATGGTATTTATGATTTAGTTGGAGGTTCTTGGGAATGTACAATGTCAATGGTAAGTGGGAAAAATATTAAACCTACAATAGGTGGTTATAATGGTGCTTTACCAGATGATGGAAGATATTATGAATTATATACAGCCAGTGATATGTATGATTATCGCCGAGGAAAAATAGGTGATGCAACAAGAGAAGTTATTTCTGTTAATTATGATCATCATCATAGTTGGAATAATAATTTAGCTTATTTTGCCACAGTTAATAATCCTTGGATTAAACGAGGAGGAACTTTCCGCGGGGGAACAGGTTCAGGTTTATTTGACTTTGGTATTACAAGTGCAAATCCAAGAGGCGATAAAACTTTTCGAACAATTCTTTCAGCTTATTAATAAGAAAAGGAGTAATATATGCGTTTAAGTAATGAATGGAAAGATTATGAAATAATTAGTGCCGGAGATGGGCAAAAATTAGAAAGATGGCATGATATTATTTTAAATAGGCCAGATCCTATTGCCATGTGGCCAGTTCAAAAAGATGCTAATTGGAGTAAGGCAGATGGCATTTATCATCGTTCTAAAGATGGGGGAGGAACTTGGGAGTTTCGGCAAAAAATTCCTGAAGAATGGACTATTAATTATAAAGAATTAACTTTTAAAGTAAAACCAACTAGTTTTAAACATACGGGTTTATTTCCTGAACAAGCCGCGAATTGGGATTTTATCATGGCTAAAATTAAACAAGCATCAAGACCAATTAAAGTTTTAAATCTTTTTGCATACACAGGTGCTGCTTCGATGGCGGCCTCGAAAGCTGGGGCAGTAGAAGTTGTTCATGTTGATGCATCTAAAGGCATAGTGGCTTGGGCTAAAGAAAATGCTAAATTATGTGGTTTAGAAAATCATAAAATTCGTTTTTTAGTTGATGACTGTTTAAAATTTGTCGAAAGAGAAATAAGAAGAGGAAATAAATATGATGCTATTATCATGGATCCACCTAGCTATGGCCGAGGCCCAAGCGGGGAAGTTTGGAAACTAGAAAATAATTTAGAACAATTAGTTAAAAGATGTGTTCTTTTACTTTCGCCAAAACCTTTATTTTTTCTAATTAATGCATATACAACTGGTATATCAAGTACTGTTTTATATAATATATTAACGTTAGAAATTAAAAATATATATGATGGAAAAGTAGAAAGTGGCGAAATAGGATTACCTATTAAAGAAAATGATTTAATATTACCATGTGGTATATATGGTCTATGGGAGGAATAATGCCTAAATTAATTCAAGATCAAGAAAATGTTTTATTTACAAGGAAGAAAGTTTCGGTTAGAGCTAATCGTAATCATTATATCTTAGATCTTATCTTAACGAATGAACGTTTAATACTATTACAAGATAAAGCAAAACAATATGATTATGTTAATATCTTAAGTTCCAGAGGTCTGCAAGTTCCTGAAGAATTAGAAGTAGTATTTACCATAAGTTTATTAGATATATTAATTACTTATGAAGATGATATAAATTATATAACTTTTAAAGATAATAATAATTTATTAGAAATAGATTGTGAAGATTTAAATAAATATATAAATTAAGACTTAAATATGCTATAATTAGTTAAAGAAAAGTATGGTGAGAAAAATGAATAATAAAGGTTATACTATTCCTGAACTTGTTGTTGTCATCGTGGTTATAGGTGTTGGCTATTTTTTAGTGGCTAATCATTTATCATATGCTTTTGATGTTAATTATGAAGATGAAATGTATGCCCAAACAATTAAATATATTGAAGAAAATGCCCAAATATATGCTGAAGCTAATTTAGATACATTTAGTGAATATATGAGTGTTGATGAATTAGTGGAAAAAGGTTTTTTACTTAATACAGATGGGAAAGTAATTGATCCTCGTGATGAAAATAAGTCATTAAATGATTTAAGAATTAAATTAACAAGAAAAGGTGATAAAGTAACCGCGGAAGTATTAAATTAAAAATTGTTATTTCTAGCAATTTTTTTATTTTATAGGAAGAAGGTATAAAATGGCTATTACTAAAACTAATTTTATTAATTATACAAGATGTAATCGTTATGCAGCTTTAGATGAAGTTCATCAAGAAAAATTGGAGGCTGATATTAGTTATACTGAATATAAAAAGGAAGAAGAACAAGATATTATTAAAGAATTATTATCAGGAATGTATCAAGATGAAGAAATGGAAATAGATTTAACGAAAAAAGAAAATAAACAATTACAAGCAATGTTACCTTTTTATAAAAAAGTAGAAATAGAAGCTGGAAAAATAACTAAGAAATATTTTAAAGGAAAAAGTATTTATGCTGAAGATACGATGAGTCAAGAAAGTTTTGAATTTAATAAAGGGGGTATTAAATATATTTGTTATGTAGATATATATAATGAAAATGATAAAGATATAAATATTATTGAAGTTAAAGCCACGACTAGTAGTAAATTTGTAGGATTAGAAGCAGGACATAAAAAGATGCCTAAATATTCTATTTTTCATTTTGATAAAGAAAGAAATTGTTATAGATTAAAGGATGAAATACCTAATTATCCTTTAGAAGAAGAAATGCCTTTAGATAAATATCAAGAATTAAGAACGAAATTATTTGATCGTTATAGTAATGTTGGAGGTTATGTATATGATTTAGCTATTCAAAGATTTATTATTGAAGGAGAATATAAAGATGCTCATAATGAAGAAAATATAAATAATATTCATTATTATTTAGCTATATTAAATCATAATTATATTTTTGATGGAACATATGAAGGAAAAGAAGCTATTTATAATCCGGATAGTGATGGTAATGAATTAATTGTTTTTATTGATTTAGATGAAATAACTAAAGAATATCAAAAAATAATTGTTGATGTGGAAAAAAGATTAGCCCAAACTTTATTTACATTAGATGTTAAAAAATGTCCAATGGGAAAATGGTGTGATCGTAAAGGATATAAAGAATGTCCATATTTTAGTACGATATGTGGTAAGGATATACCTCTTTATAATTCTTCTTTAAATTATTTACATAATGGATTTGGGTTTACAACTTTAACTGGAGAAAAAATAAAAGGATTAGATTTAATTAATGAAGGTTATATTAATATGTTAGATATACCTGAAGAATGGATTAAACATAAAATTCATCATATTCAAAGAGATTGTTTAAGATTTGATAAAGAATATATTGATCAAGAAAAAATAAAAGCTGGTTTATCATGTTTAGAATATCCTATTTATCATTTAGATTTTGAAACAATGCCTTGTCCTGTGCCAAGATTTAAGGGAGAAAAACCATACATTCAATCTCCCTTTGAATTTAGTTTACATATTGAAAGAGAACCTGGTAAATGTGATAAAGAAAAAGATAATATTATTTTCTTAGCTAAAACTTTTGATAATGATGAAAGAGAAGAATTAGTTAAATTATTAATTAAATATATTGATGGAAATAAAGGAACTTTATTTGCCCAAAATGTGGCATTTGAAAAGGGAAGAATAAAAGAATTATCCCAAATTTTTCCTGAATATCATGATGAATTAATGAAAATTCATAGTCGGGGTTTTGATTTAATGTGGTTAGTTAATACTAATAAAGAAATGTATAAAGGATTAGGTTTTGATGAAGAAAGAAGTAGTTTACCTAATTATTATAATTGGCATTTAAGTGGTTCTTATTCAATTAAGAAAACTTTACCTGTTTTTAGTGATTTATCTTACAAAGATTTGACTGTCAAAAATGGTACAGAAGCTATTGTTGCTTATGCTACATATAATCAAATGACCAAAGAAGAATTTAATTTATACTATGAAGCTTTAAGAATATATTGTCAACAAGATACTTGGGCAATGGTCGTTATCTTAGAAGCTTTACGAAAATTATGTCAAGAAAATGTCAAAACGGGGGATTAAAGTTGAATTAAAGTAATAAATTTTAGTATGATAATACTGTAAGGAAGTGTTAATATGTTATATCCATCAATTGATAAACTACTTAATATTGTTGATTCAAAATACATTCTTGTTCATGTTGCTTCAATTCGCAGTAAACAAATGTTAGAAAATAATCATTTTCAAATGAAAGAATCAGAATATAAAAATAAAAAAGAATTAGGTAGAGCTTTGGAAGAAGTGGAAAATGGTTTAATAAAAATTGTCAATGAAAATGCAAAATAGTGCTTGATTATTTGAAATACCTATGGTATGATAATCATGTCTTTTGGGGGACTAGCTCAGCTGGCTAGAGCACCTGCCCTGCACGCAGGGGGTCGCGGGTTCGAATCCCACGTCCTCCACCAGATTGATAATTAACTCGGGATACGAGTAAAAATAGAAAATGCACTTGATAAAAGTGCGTTTTTATATTATGATGTATTTGTCAAAGAAATTTGCATAAAATAAAAAAGGAACATTCAATATTGCAGTGTTGAGTGTTACCCAATAATTTGTGTAGCACCTAATTCAAACTGTTTGAGTTAGGTGATTTTTCTTTTATATTAAAACTATAAATAGTAATAATATTAAAGCTAAAAGATTATATAAAAAGATAATTTTAAAACAACAAGTGAAACATTAACTATTAATTTATAAAGTTGAAAAGAAGGTATTGGAGTGAAAGTTTTATTATTTACGCATAAAAGTGATATAGATGGAATGGGGAATGCTGTTTTAGCAAAATTAGCTTTTGATGAAGTCGATTATGTATTATGTGAAACATTTAACTTGCAAAATGAAATCAATAAATACTATGATGATAAAAAAATTTATGATTATGATATGATTTTTATAACGGATATGTGGTTAGAAGAACCTACTTTAACTAAAGTAGCAAATGACAATAAATTAAAAAATAAGTTTTTAATATTTGATCACCATGAATCTGCGATAGAAGGAAATTATAATAAATATGATTTTACAACAATAAGAATATCAGATGAAAAAGGTCTTTGCAGTGGTACTAGTTTATTTTATGAATGGCTAGTTAATAATGGCTTTATTGATAAAATAAATCAAAAGATTGCCGATTTTTCAGAATTAACTAGAAAATATGATACTTGGGAATGGAAAACAAAATATAATGATAAAATACCCCAAGAATTAAATTTATTATTTAATTCTGTTGGTTGTAATGGATATATAAAATTAATGTATGATAAGTTAAGTATTCTTGATGGAAAAAGATTTTTATTTAACGATTTAGAAAAGATGTTAATTAATAATAAAAAAGAACAAGTTAATGAAAAACTTTCTAATTATGCTAATAAAGTTTATTATAAAGAAATATTTGGATTAAAAGCAGGTATTGTTTTTATTGATTATGAATATAGAAATGATTTAACAGAATTTTTTAGACAAAATAATTTTGATATGGATTTTGTAATGCTCATAGCATTAGATAAAGGTACTATTTCTTATCGTAATATTAAAGATAATATAAATGTTAGGTTTATTGCGGAAGCTATGGGTGGTAAAGGTCATGATCAAGCTGCAGCAAGTCCTATTTCTGAAGAAAAGAAAAGAGCTTTAATAAGAATATTAACAGAAAATTAATAAAAATCTCTATTCCGAAAAATACAAAAAAATAGATTTTTTCGGAATAAGTTATATAATATTTATACGTGATATACTTATGAAATTAATTAAAAGAGAAAGATATTTAAATAAATTAATTAATGTAATTGGAACACCAGATATAAAAGTAATTACAGGAATAAGACGTTCAGGTAAGTCAAAACTTTTGGAATCATTTAAACAATATATAGAAGAAAATATTAATAATTGTAATATTATTCATATAAATTATAATTTAAAAAAATTTGCTTATTTAGAAGATGATCAAAAATTATATGATTATATTGATAATAATTATATTGCTAAAAAACATAATTTTATTTTAATAGATGAAGTTCAAATGTGTAAAAATTTTGAAAATGCTATTAATTGGCTTCATGCTGAAGAAAAATATGATATTTATATTACTGGTTCAAATGCTTTTTTATTAAGTAGTGATTTAGCAACATTTTTTACTGGTAGAACTTTTTCTATTGAAGTTTATCCATTTTCTTTTAATGAATTTATCCAATATTATGGATATGATGATATTGATTTAGCTTTTGATAAATATGTTATAAGTGGAGGAATGGCTGGTTCTTATGTTTATAATGATCAAAATGATAAATATAAATATATTGAAGATATTTATAATACATTAATTATAAGAGATATTAAGAAAAAATATAATATAAGAAATGAAAAGATATTAAATAATTTAAGTAATTATTTAATGGATAATATTTCGAATATTACTTCAACTTTAAATATTACTAAAAATCTTAATCTTCAAAAGGATTATATTACTGATAAAACTATTCAAAAATATATAGATTATTTATGTAAAGATTTTGCTTTTTATAAAATAGGTAGATATGATATTAAAGAAAAAAAATATTTAACTTCTTTAGATAAATACTTTTTAGCGGATCATTCTTTTAGATATGCTATTTTAGGAACAACTAATATAGATTATGGAAGAGTATATGAAAATATTGTTGCAATTGAATTATTAAGAAGAGGTTATGAAGTATATGTTGGAACTTTATATGAAAAAGAAATAGATTTTGTTGCCCAAAGAAGAAATGAAAAAATTTATATTCAAGTATCAAGTAATATTGGGGATGATTTTGAAAATGAAGTTTTTAAAAGAGAAGTAGATCCTTTATTAAAAATAAAGGATGCATATCCTAAAATATTAATTGCGAGAACTAGACATGAAGATTATACTTATGAAGGAATAATAATAAAAGATATTGCTAATTGGTTAACAAATGATATAGATTAAAGGAAGGGAAGAGGAAAAATGAAAATTCAAGTTGTGGGTTCGGGTAGTATGTGGACAAGTTATAATAGTGCTTCTTATTTAATTGATGATAATATTATCGTGGATATTCCTAATGGAATGTGTAAATATTTATATCGATTAGGAAAAAAAGTTCAAAATATAAATCATGTTTTAATAACTCATTTTCATGGAGATCATTATTTTGATATACCTTTTTATTATTTATTAAAATCGAAAAGTAATAATACGGAAGTTAATGTTTATTGTAGTAAAGAAGGGAAAAGAAAATGTGAAAAATTATTAAAATTAGCTTTTCCTAATCCTTATCAAGAAGTTTTAGACACAATTAAAGTAAAATATAATTATAAAGAAAATTTTAAAGTAAATGATTATGAAGTAAAAAAATATTTAGTAGATCATGGGGCTATGAAACCAGCTTTTGGTTATGTATTTAAGTTTAATAACAATAAAATAGGTTTTACAGGAGATACTTCTTATTGTAAAGCTGTTAATGATATGGCCAAAGAATGTCAATATTTATTTTGTGATTGTATGTATATTAAAGGAACAAATAAACATATGGGAATAAATGATATTAAAGAATTAACAAAGAAATATCCTAATTGTAAATTTATTGTTAGTCATTTAGATGATGAAACTAGAAATAGATTAAATGAAGAAAAAATAAAGAATGTTATTATTCCTAATGATGGAGACATTATAAATATAGAATAGTACAAATAGGAAAACAAAATTAGTACAAATGGGAAAATGAAAATGGTACAAATGGGAAAGTAAAATATTTACAAGAATAAAAAAATAGCTTATAATGAATATGAGGTTATTATGATGAAACAATATATGCCAAGAATTATAGATGATGTATTAAAAAATAAATTAGAGTACATGGGAGCTGTTGTAATTGAAGGAGCTAAATGGTGTGGCAAATCAACCACGGCTAAAAATATAGCTAAAAGTGTTATTGAATTACAAGATCCTGATAAAAAAATACAATATGATAATATTAGAGATACAAAACCATCTTTATTTTTAGAAGGAGAAAAACCAAGATTATTAGATGAATGGCAAATGTATCCTGTTATATGGGATTCAATTAGAACTGATGTTGATCGAACTGGTTTAAAAGGATCTTATATTTTAACTGGTTCTACTAATTCTTTAGATGCCGAAGAAAGTATTATGCACAGTGGCACAGGCCGAATCACAAGACTAACGATGCGTCCTATGTCGTTGTATGAATCTCATGATTCAGATGGTTCAGTCTCTCTTAGAGATATTATCGATCAAAAAGATATATCTGGTGTATCCAAATTAGAACTTAATGATTTAATAGATGTTATGAGGCGGGGTGGATGGCCAGAATCTTTAAATATTGATGGCGATAATAAATATAAAGTTGCGACCGAATATGTTCATAGTTTAATTAATAATGAAGTTAAAACAGTGGATGGTTCCCAAAGAGATAAAATAAAAATGGAAGCTGTTCTTAAAAGTATAAGTAGAAATATATCTACAAATGTTAAACAAAGTACCATTATTAATGATGTCCAAAATGTGTTTTTTCAAGAAATATCTAAACCAACAGCCCATGATTATTTAAATGCTTTAGAAAAATTATTTGTTTTAGAATATGTTCCTGCGACTAATTTAAATTTAAGATCTCCTGTTCAACTTAGGACTAGTCCTAAGATTGAACTAGTAGATCCATCTATTGTTATTGCTTCTTTAGGATTAAGTAAAAATGATTTATTAAATGATTTAAATTTTACAGGATTTATTTTTGAAAATTTATGTTATAGAGATTTAAAAATATATGCTGATGCTTTAGATGCTAATCTTTTTTATTACCGAGATAATAAAGATTTTGAAGTTGATTTTATTTTAAAAATGGCTGATGATAAATGGGGAGCTATTGAAGTAAAATTAGGAGCTAAACAAATAGAAGAAGCAGCCCAAAATCTTCTTAAGTTTAAAAGTAAAGTTGATTTACAAAAAAGTGGTGAACCAGCCTTTCTGATGGTTTTAACAGCTGCTAATTTATCCTATGTAAGAAATGATGGTATTTATGTTGTATCTATTGGTAATTTAAGAAATTAAAAAAGATTTAGAAATATAATAATCTAAATCTTAAAGCATATACATATTATTTGTAGTTGTTTCATAGTCATCGGTAATATAAGTATTATTTGCTTCTAATTTAGCAATCCGATGTTCTAAACGATTAATTTGTCTTTCCATCTTGGCTAGTCTACTTTCTAAATCATTATTTGTTCCATACATAGGCATCATATTCGGATTTAGATTATTGCCAGCATAAAAGGCATTATAGGCATTAGCACTTTGCATTGGCCCATTTGCAGCCATTAGATTAGGATTATAGGAAGCATAGTTTATATTGGCTTCACTAAAAAATGAGTTGCGGTTTTTCTTCATAAAAGCCCTCCTACAAATAATTATATGAATAAGTTAAGGAAGTGATACTTGATGCG
Organism: uncultured Bacilli bacterium; assembly: GCA_947629305.1. Classification (GTDB taxonomy): domain Bacteria; phylum Bacillota_I; class Bacilli_A; order RF39; family UBA660; genus Onthocola_B. Next base: position 10,273 of record CANRDD010000026.1, read on the forward strand.
AATGCGTAATCCTAAAGATAAGGATGAAGTAATAAATAATTGTACATTTATATATAATAAAGATGAAGGTTTTGCTAATGATTTACCTCTTCATTTAGAAATAGGTATGGGAAAAGGACAATTTATTTTAAATATGGCTTTAAAATATCCCCATATAAATTTTTTAGGTATAGAAAAATATTCTTCTGTTGCCTCAGTGGCTATTAAGAAAATTAGAGATTATAATTTACCTAATTTAAAAGTTTTAATTATTGATGCTAAAGATTTAAAAGAAATAATACCTCATAAAGTATCTTGTCTATATTTAAATTTTTCTGATCCTTGGCCAAAGAAAAGACATGCTAAAAGAAGATTAACAAGTCCTGATTTTCTTAAATTATATGATGATTTATTTATTAATGATGCTTTAATAATTGCTAAGACAGATAATGATGATTTATTTAATTATAGTCTTTTAACCTTAAAAGAATATGGTTATATTATAGATAAAGTAAGTTATGATTTACATCAAGAAAATATAGATAATGTTGAAACAGAATATGAAGAAAAGTTTGCTAAAGAAGGAATAAAAATTAAATATTTAAAGGCTCATAAAACTTTATAAAAGGAGAATTATATGAAAAGAATATTAACTGGTTTAAAACCAACTGGAGATTTAACTCTTGGAAATTATATAGGAGCAATAAGACAAATGGTAAGTATGCAAGATGAATATGATTCTTTTTTATTTGTTGCGGATTTACATGCTTTAACTATTTATCAAGATCGGTTGGAATTAAATGAAAGAATTAGAAAATTTATTGCTATGTATATTGCCTGTGGTATAGATCCTGAAAAAAATACAATTTATATTCAATCAGAAAATGAATATATCCCAGCAATATCATATTTATTAGAATGTACGACTACTTATGGAGAAGCTTCCAGAATGATTCAATTTAAAGAAAAGAGTAAACAAAATGCTAATTTTTCCGTGGGACTCTTAACTTATCCTGTCCTTATGGCCGCGGATATTCTTTATTGTGACTGTGATTATGTTCCTGTGGGAATTGATCAAAAACAACATGTTGAACTAGCTAGAAATATCGCGGAACGTTTCAATAGTCGTTATGGAGAAACATTTATTTTACCTGAACCTTTATTAAGTGAAACGGGAACAAAAATATTTGATTTAAAAAATCCAACTAAAAAGATGAGTAAATCAGAAGAAAATCCTAGTGGTGTTATTAGTTTATTTGATGATTTAACAAGTATTACTAATAAAATAATGAAAGCAACCACGGATAGTTTAAATCAAGTTCATTATGATTTAGAAAATCAACCTGGTATTTCTAATTTATTAAATATTGCTTCTTCTTTAACAAATATTTCTATTTCGGAATTAGAAGAACAATTTAAGGGCAAGGGCTATGGAGAATTTAAAAAATTTGTTGCGGATATTACGGTAAAACATCTTGGCGAAATTCAAAAACGTTATGAACAAATTATTAATAGTAAAATGTTAGATGATGTTTTAAATAAGGGCATCAAGCATTCAAGACAACTTGCTAAAGAAAAATATGAATTTATGAAAACAAAAATGGGTATAACAAGAAATGATTTAAAGATTTAATTTATAAAAAATAAAGACATTTTACAAGAAATTTGTTAGAATAATAAATATAGGTGTAGAAATGAAAAAAATAATATTTATAATAATTAGTATTTTTCTTTTAAGTGGTTGTGTTAATATTGAATTATTAGAACAAAAACAAATCTTAAATTATTTAACTACCACGGCTCAGAAAGCTAATACTTATCGAACTGGTTTTTCTTATTATTTACCTAAAGGAATGCAAGTAGATGATAGTAGTTTATTTAATGAAGTAATTAGTAGTAAAGATGGAATATATTATTTATATGTTGATGCAATAAGTTATCATAAAAAAATAAATGCTAATTATAAAGAAATAAGTTCAGCATATTTTTCTAAAAATATTAAAGTTGGCGAAAAATTTGGTTATTTAGAAATAAATTTATTAGAAAATAAAAAATATTTTATTGAAATTATGTATAATTATGCTAAAATAGAAGTGATAGTAGATGAAGAGAATTTAAATGAAAGTCTTTTAAATACTATTAATATATTAAAGAGTATTGAGTATAAAGATGATGTTATTACTAGTTTATTAGATAATGATTTATTAAATTATGCTGAAGAACAATTTAATATATTTAATACAACAAGTAGTGATAGTGATTATATTAAAAGAGATGATACTTATATCTCGGAAGAAGAAGAAACCAAAGATCCAGATTTAATAAATTAGGAAGGTGAACAATAATGGGATTTTTTACCAAGATTAAAGATATATTATTTGAAGAAGAGGAAGTTGTTGAACCAGTTAAAAAAGAAGTAGCAAGACCGGTTAAACCAACAAGAAGTCCTATGGAAGAAATAAAAAAGGAAGAAGTAAAGAAAGAAGAAGTTATATCTAAACCAATTGAACCAGTTAAAAAAGAAGTAACTAAACCAGTTAATGAACCTAGTCATGCTAGTTCATTTGAAAGTGAAAGAGATATATTTAAATCTGATAATACTTTCCCATTCTTAGATTTTGATGAAGAAGAATTTAATAATTCGGTTAGTAGAACAAATAAAGTTAAACAAGCACCATCTAAACCAACAACTAATGTTTTAGAATATGAAAGAAAAAGAAGAATAGAAAAAAAATTAGATTATAATAAAACAGAAATAAGAGAAATAACTGAAAAGAAAAAGTTTAAACCATCACCAATTATTTCTCCTGTCTATGGAATATTAAATGAAGATTATAAGATTGAAGATATAAAAACAAAAGAAACAAGTACAGATATAGATGCAGTTAGAAAGAAAGCTTTTGAACCTGTTGTTGAAATATTAAATGATCCTGAACCAGAAGAAACATATTATGAAGAAACAGTTACAGTTAAGGTTAAAGAACCAGATAAGGAAAGAGAAGAAAAAGTAAAGACAATAGATGAGTTATTAGAGGATACGGCCGATGTAAAAATAAATGTAGATGAGGATAAAAAAACAGGTACAGATAATAAAAATGAATATGATGAAATAGATGAAGAGTTAGATGAAATTAATAATAATGAAAAGAATAAAAGTAAGCAAGATGAATTTAATGATGAAGATACTTTAGAAAATGATTTATTTGATTTAATTGATTCTATGTATGATAAAAGAGAGGATGGTGATGAATAATGGCTTTTTGGCTTTCATTTTTACCATTAGTAATATATTTATTATTAATAGCTTTAATTATAATTGGTATAATTTTAGGAATAAAGACTATAATTACAGTAAGTAAAGTAGAACAAGTCGTAGATAATGTTAATAAAAAGGTAGAATCTTTAAACTCTATATTTAGTATTATAGATTTTACAACCGATAAAATAGCTAGTTTTACAGATAGAGTAGTTGAAATGGCTAGTAATATGATTAGTAAAATATGTTTTAAAAAGGATAAGAAAAAGGAGATAGGTAATAATGACTAAAGAAAATAAGAAAAGTGGTTTTGGTAAGTTTTTAACAGGAGCAGCTCTTGGGGCTGGTTTAGGTATTTTGTTTGCGCCTAAAAGTGGAAAAGAAACAAGAGAAGATATTTCTAAAAAGTTAAAAGAAGTAATGGATAATATTAAAGAAATAGATGCCGAAGAAGTAAAAAAGAAAATTATAAAGAAAGTTGCTGAATTAGAAAAAGATTTAAAAGATTTAGATAAAGAAAAAGTATTAAAGATAGCTAAACAAAAAGCTAAAAAAATAGAAAAGAAAGCAAATGAATTATATAACTTAGCGGTAGAAAAAGGAACACCTGTGTTAGAAAAGACTTGTAAAGAATTAAAAGATGCAACAGCTAGTGCCTTAAAAAAAGTAGTGGCTAAATTAGAAGAAGAAAAGTAATCTTAAAAAGATTATTTTTTTCATGGTATTTTCACAATTTATCTTTATAATAAATAAAGAGGTGCAAATAAAATGAAAGTTTTAGTTGTTGATGATGAAGCTTTAATTAGAGATGTAATAAAAGAATATTTATATTTAGAAAATTATGAAGTAAGAGAAGCTCAAAATGGTATAGAAGCAGTAGAACTAGCTTTAAAAGAAGATTTTGATATTATTATCATGGATATTATGATGCCTAAGATGGATGGTTATACAGCTTGTCAAAAAATTAAGATGCATAAAGATGTTCCCTTTATTTTCTTATCAGCAAGGGGAGAAGAATATGATAAGTTAATTGGCTTTAATTTAGGTATTGATGATTATGTAACTAAACCATTTAGTCCCAAAGAACTTGTGGCTAGAATTAAAGCTATAACGAAAAGAAAAGAAACAAAGAGTGCTATTTATACCTTCGGGGGACTTAAGATTGATGATGTTGCTCATGATGTATATATTGATAATGAAAAAATATATTTAACGCCAAAAGAATATGATTTATTAAAATTCTTTGTTGATAATAAGAATGTGGCTTTATCAAGAGATAAATTAATTAGTAATATATGGGGTTATGATTTTGATGGGGATGATCGAACTATTGATACTCATGTTAAAACATTAAGAAAAAGATTAGGTAAATATAAAGATTTAATTGTAACTATTAGAAGTATGGGGTATAAATTTATTTATGAAGAAGAAAAAAACGATTAGTATTCAAGCTAAAGTCTTATTTTATTTAATTATATTTATTATTGTTATTTTAAGTATAGTATGGTTTTGTGTAATAAGTTTATTTGATATACATTATGAAAAAACTCAAATTAATAATATGAATGAAAATGTCGAAACAATATTAAATACGAATAATTTAGATGAAACATTAAGACAAATAGCTTATGAAAAAGAAATGTGTGTAGCTATAACCAATAAATCGGAATTTTTAACTACTTATAATTTAAAATTAAATGGATGTGGTTTAACTAAAAGTAATTATAAAGTAAAAGATTTAATGAAAGAATTTATTACCAGTGGAATAGATGGTAAATCATATAAATTTATAAATGATGATAATCATATTGAAGCATTATTATATGGTATTAAAGAAAATGAAGATACATATATCTTTTTATATACTAATTTAAAAGATTTATCTAGTGTTACAAAAGTAATTAAAAGACAAATATTATATATATCTATTGTAGGTATATTTGTATCTATTATAATATCTATATTTTTAGCAAGAAAATTAACAGAACCTATTACTAAAATAACAAAAAAAGCTAAAAAACTTGGCAATGGGGATTTTAGTGTTACTTTTGATGATACTCAGGATATAACCGAAATTAAAGATTTATCTGATGCATTAATGCAGGCTAAGACGGAAATGGCTAAGACAGATGAATTAAGAAGAGATTTGATGGCTAATGTTTCCCATGATTTAAAAACACCTTTAACAATGATTAAAGCTTATGCGGAAATGATTAAAGATATTTCATATAAAGATAAAAAGAAAATGAATGAACATTTAGATATTATTGTTGATGAAACTGATCGTTTAACATTATTAGTAAATGATATATTAGATTTATCTAAAATGCAATCTAATGCTAGTAGTTTAAATAAAGAAAAATTTGATTTAGTATTAGTAATTAAAGAAATAATTAAAAAATATCAAATAATTAAAGAAACAGAAGATTATAATTTTGAAGTAAACGTTCCTAGTGAAGCTATTATTTATGCTGATAAAAAAAGAATTACGCAAGTTATATATAATTTAATTAATAATGCTATTAATTATACAGGAGATAATAAATTAGTTATAGTTAATGTTATAAGAAATAAAAAATATTATTTAGTAGAAATAATAGATACAGGAAAAGGTATTAAAAAAGAAGAATTACCATATATATGGGATAAATATTATAAGAATGATAAAAATCATCAAAGAAATGTTGTTTCAACAGGATTAGGTTTATCAATTGTTAAACAAATATTAGAACAACATGATTATGAATTTGGAGTTAAAAGTACTTTAAAAAAAGGTAGTTGTTTTTATTTTAAAATAAAAATATAATATTTTCACATATTTATCAATAAAACTTCATTTAAATAAATTATACTAATAATAGTTAAAGGAAGTGATAAATGAATTAAATAAAAAATAATACATTAATATACACACACAATTTAATAAAATAGACTAAAAAATAAGAAGAAGTTAGGATTAATTAACTTCTTCTTATTTTTTAAAAAACTTAGTTATATCAATGTCTAAAGCTTCCGATATTCTTCCTAAAACAGAAATAGTTAAATGTTTAGCTCTACTATCATTTTCTATATCACATATATATTCTCTAGACATTTCAGTCATATCAGCTAAATCTTGTTGGGTTAAATTTTTTTCTAAACGATATTTTTTAATATTTTTTCTTATTATTTTATAATAATATTCATCATCATGATGATAGGATTTTTGATAAATATTTTTTTTAATTTTATTCATGTTTAACACCTTTAAAATAATTTTCTATAAAAAAGATAAAAAATTATATAGGCTAGTAGCCACATTTTATGTTATACTATTATAGTAAGGAAAGAGGTTTTATAAATGTATGATTTTAAATTAAAAAATAATAAGTTATTTATTCTTTTAATTGGAGTAATACTTGCAGCAATAATAGGAATAACATTTGCTTATTATACATCCCAAATAGGAGATGGAACAAAAACAAATATTGATGCAACAAGTGAGACAACAGATTCACTTATGTTTGAAGTAGGAGAAGATATTAGTATAACAGCAAATCAAGATAATTTTGGCCAAGATAAAGGTAATAAACAAGAGAAAACAACAGCTAAAGCAATATTAAAAGCTAATTCAACAACTAAAACAGCAAGTCGTAAATATAATTTATATTTAAATA
>CANRDD010000027.1 GCA_947629305.1 uncultured Bacilli bacterium
ATAATACTACAATTTATTTTTATAGTCAATATTTTTTATTTTAATATATCAAGGACAGAACTAATTAATTCCATATTTTCTGCCGCACTACTTAACTTATCTGTAACTCTTTCTTTATATTTAATTTTCATATTTTTTTCAAATGTTTTACCATCTATTAAACCACGATTAAATTCTTTAAAATAAGCTGAATTTTCTTTTAAATAATTATATAATTTAGGATTTTGTCTTAAATATATTTGTTCTTTTAACCCCATATTAATCCTCGAAAAACTTATTTAAAGGTCTAGGACTAACAGGTCCCTTATTTAAATTATTCCCCAAATTAGGTAAATTATTATTTTTTTTCGTTGTCATATCAGCCATAAAATCTATAGCTTTTTGGGCTGTATTAATATGACTTTTAATTGATTCCATATCCATATTCTTTACAATATTACTTATTTTACTTATACCTTCAGCCACGCCTGGCAAAGCTCTATTATCATTTTTATATTTATTCCAGACACTTTCATCATCTCCATAAATATCATATATTTCATAAAACTTTTGCCAAGTCATTTCCCCTGATTCTACATAACTAATTAATTCTGGTTTTGTTTTAAGAAATGTTTTAAATTCATCCATCTTAGTCATTTAAAAAATCACCTATTAAATAATATGCTTATTTAATAGGTGATTTAACCTAAATTTTAAAATCTTCGACAAACTCATTAAAAGATAATTGTTTATTTTCTTTAATATCTTTTTCATCTGAAAAAGATATTAATTCTTTAACTAAAAAGTATAAATCTGGTGTATGTTTAGTAATAATACTACCTGTACTTAATATATCCATGATGGGAATATCACTATTTTTAATTAATTCAATATTAGTATCTAATTTTAAACCATTAATATCTTTTGAATCTGTTAAATAAGCATTAACTATTTCATAATCTTTAGATTTAACTTTTTTAAATAAACTACTTCCTTTTTTAGCTCTATTTTGTTTTATTAAATCATTTAATTTAATTCTTTTTCCTGTATTATAATTAGTAAATAAATTTAAATATTCATGATTATTAAAGATACTTGAAGCATAAATAACATAATTATCTTTTAAATTAATAGCTTTAACTCCACTTGCTTTAATTCCCACGCTAGGTATTTCTTTTGTATCATATCTTAAATATAAACCATTATTAGTAACTAATATAACTTCATCTTTAGCTATTTCTACATTTATTAATTCATCATTTTCTTTTAATTTTATGGCTGTCATTGGTTTATTATATCTACTTACTTCCAGAGATGCTAAAGATACTTGTTTTGTATAACCATTTTTTGTAAACATAACAATATTCTTATCTTTATCTTTTAAAATCATACTAGAGACAATTCTTTCATTTTCTTTAATAACAACAATATTACTTATATGTTTACCTAAATCTTTCCATTTACATTCTAATATTTTATGAACAGGAACAAATAAATAATTACCTAAATTCGTAAATAATAATAAATTATCTAAAGTACTAACCGAATATAATCCCGTGATAAAATCACCTGGTTTAAGAGCTGTTTGTTCATTACTACTCTTATAACTTTTTAAACTAACTCTTTTAACATAACCTTCATTTGTTACCACGAGAACTACTTGTTCATTAGCAATTAATTGTTCTTTTTCTAACTTTATCTCTGTTATTTCTTCTTTTATTTCTGTTTTTCTTGGTAATGCATAATTCTTCTTTATTTCTCTTAATTCATTTTTCATCACATTCTTAAGTTTATTTTCATCACTTAATATTTCATTACATAAAGCCATATTATTTTGTAAATTTTGAGCTTCTTCTTCTAAAATAGTAACATCAGTATTAGTTAAACGATATAATTGTAAAGTAACAATAGCTTCAGCTTGTTCTTCTGTAAAAGAATATTCTTTAACTAAATTATTTTTAGCATCTATTTTATTTTTACTAGATCTAATTGTTTTAATAACTTGATCTAAAATAGATATAGCTTTAATTAAACCTTCAACAATATGATAACGTAATTTATACGTTTTTAAATCAAATTCAGTTCTTTTTAAAATAACATTTTTTAAATGATCAATATAGGCATCTAATATTTCTAATAAACCTAATGTTTTAGGAGTTCTATTAACTATAGCTACCATATTATAATTATAAGATATTTGTAAATCAGTATTTTTAAGTAAATAATTTAAAATTAATTCTTGATTAGCATCTTTTTTTAAATCTATAGCTATTCTTAATCCACTTCGATCTGTTTCATCTCTTACTTCAGCTATACCATCTATTTTTTTATCAATACGAATATTATCTATTTTTTCTACTAATTGTCTTTTATTTACTTCAAAAGGTACTTCATCAACAATAATTTGTTTTTTATTTTTTTCATTATTAAAATGAATTTTACTACTAATAACAATACGGCCTCGTCCTGTTTTAAAAGCATCAATAATCCCTTGTTTACCTTGGGCTATTCCTCCCGTGGGAAAGTCTGGCCCTTTAACAAGTTTTAAAATAGAATCAAATTCACAATTTGGCGAATCAATTCTTTTAATCGTCGCATCAATTACCTCCCCTAGATTATGAGGCGGGATATTGGTGGCATAACCAGCCGAGATACCATTACAACCATTAACTAAAAGATTGGGAAACTTAGCCGGTAAAACAGTTGGTTCTAAAAAACGATCATCAAAATTAGGAGCCCATGGAACTGTTTCTTTATCTAAATCTTTTAATAATTCCATACTTATCTTTGATAGTCTTGCTTCTGTATAACGATAAGCAGCAGCAGGATAACCATCCATGGAACCATTATTCCCATGAATATCAATTAAAATCGTATTTTGTTTCCACCACTGACTCATCCGAACCATAGCATCATAAACAGAAGAATCACCATGAGGATGGAATTTCCCTAAGACCCCTCCAACGGTATAAGCACATTTAATATATGATTTATCATAAGTATTATGTTCATCATACATATAGTATAATATTCTTCTTTGCACTGGTTTTAAACCATCTCTAACATCAGGAATAGCTCTATCTAAAATAATTTCTTTCGCATATTTACCAAACCGATCTCCCATTATTTCTTCAAAAGCATATTCTTCAATTCTTTTTAAGACATTTTCCATTTTTCCTCACCCTTAACTCCGATAGTCATCTTCCATTGTAAATTCGACATTCTCATTAATCCAATCTTTTCTTGGTTCAACTTTATCCCCCATTAAAACATTAACTCTTTTTTCGGCTAAAGAAGCATCACTAATATTAACTCTAATTAAACTTCTTGTCTCTGGATTCATTGTTGTTTCCCAAAGTTGTTCAGGATTCATTTCCCCTAAACCTTTATATCTTTGAATCGTATATTTACCTGTATTATTTCTTTTTATTTCATTTAATTCATCATCTGTATAAGCATAATAACGATTCTTCCCATATTCTAATTTATATAATGGAGGCATAGCTATATAAAGCTTTCCTTCTTCAATTAACCCCCGCATATAACGGTAAAAAAAGGTTAAAAGTAAAACTTGAATGTGTGCCCCATCAACATCAGCATCGGTCATAATAATAACTTTATCATAGTTAGAAAAAGAGGCATCAAAACTTTGACCAACACCCGCGCCAACAGTATGAATAATTGTATTTATTTCTTCATTTTTAAGCATATCATCCATTGAGGCTTTTTCCCCATTTATTACTTTTCCTCTTAAAGGTAAAATAGCTTGAAACTTGCGATCTCGCCCTCCAATAGCTGAACCACCAGCCGAATTTCCTTCGACTAAAAATAGTTCATTTATCCGCGGATTTTTACTTTGGGCAGGAGCAAGTTTAGCCGACAAATTCTTTTCAATTTTACTTTTATTTTTCCCATTTCGGGCATCTTCTCTAGCTTTTCTTGCTGCTTCCCTCGCTATTTTACTTTTTAAAGCTTTATCTAATATATTTGTCGCGGCTTCTTTATTTTCTTCTAAAAAGAATTTTAATGATTCATAAGTAATACTTTCAGTTATACTTCTAGCTTCTGGTGTTCCAAGTTTACCTTTAGTTTGTCCTTCAAATTGTAATAATTCTTCGGGTATTTTTAAACTAATAACAGCTGACAAACCTTCTCTTACATCCGCGCCATCTAAAGAGCCATCTTTAGCTTTAAATAAATTATTATTTTTAGCATAATCATTAAAAGCTTTGGTTATTCCTGTTTTAAACCCAACTTCATGAGTTCCCCCATCAGATGTTTTAACATTATTTACAAATGATAAAATAGATTCATTATAAGAATCAGTATATTGCATTGCTACTTCGACTTCAATTTTATTTTTTGTATTATTAAAATGAATTATTTTATGTAACGCTTCTTTATCTTCATTCATATATTCAATAAAACTAATTAAACCATCATCATAACGATATTTAACTTGTTTTTGATCAGCTTCATCAATTACTTCAATGGTTAAACCACTTTGTAAAAATGCTGTTTCTTGCATTCTTTCTGCGATAGTCGTATAAGAAAAATTACAATTTTTAAATATTTCTAAATCAGGTAAAAATTTAACAATTGTCCCTGTTTTATTTGTTTTACCAACAACTTTAAGAGGTGTTTTAACTTTACCTCCATCACAAAATTCCATCATGCATATTTGACCATCACGATAACTAATAACTTGCATATATTTACTTAAAGCATTAACAACAGAAGCTCCAACACCATGAAGACCTCCACTTACTTTGTAACCAGCTTCACTAAATTTACCTCCGGCATGTAAAACCGTATAAATAACTTCCATTGCATTTTTTCCTGATTCATGCATACCCGTCGGAACACCACGCCCATTGTCAGCAACGGTAATACTACCATCTTTATTTATAATAACTTTAATATAATTACCAAAGCCATTAATAACTTCATCAATTGAATTATCCACAATTTCCCAGACTAAGTGATGCATCCCTCTTTTATCGGTTGAACCAATATACATCCCAGGTCTTTTGCGAACTGCTTCTAACCCTTCTAATATTTTAATAGATGTTTCATCATATTTTGCCATATCTTTCACCATAATTATTGTACACAAAAAAAAGAATAAAAGCAAATTTAATTTATCGTTCAATCGTTCAATTTATCGTTCAATCGTTCAATTCAATAAAAAAAAAGATAAAATTAATTATCTTTATTTCTTATCATCAGAAGCTAATTCTGGTAAAGCAAATTCATCATCATCTTCATCATTAGCATTATTTTCTTGATTAATTAAAATTGGTTTTTCTATCTTTTTTGGTTCTTCTACTGTTACTTTTGGTTCATCTTTTACATATACAGAACTAAATACTTCTGATGGGGTAAATTCTTTTTCTTTTTCTTCTTTATTATCTATCTCTGGTATTTCAATACTAGAAAATTCTTTTTTTATATTTTCTAAATTATTTATACCTTCTGCAATAGATAAACTTATTTCATCTAAAGAAGCTTCTGGTAAAACTAAATCTTCCTCTTCCTTTGGTAAAGATTTACTATTAGATTTATCTGGTTCAAATACTATTACATGTACTTTCTTTTCTTCTTCCTTTTCTTCTTTTACTTCTACTTTAACTGGTTCTTTTTCTTCTTTCTTAAATGCATCATCTGTTTCTATTTTTTGGAGTCTTTTTGTTTCTTCTAATTGATCTTTTTTACCAAAAATTAAGACGACAAAAAATAGAATAACTAAAACAATTAGAGCTATAGTTAAATACAAGGTAAAATTATCACTATTATATAGGTTTTTAATAAACTCCATCTAATAAACACCTCTTTACTCTTATATTAAAATTCTATCATATTTATGACTATTATGGAAATATTTTTATTTTTTTACACCTAATTTGTCTTAATTTGACAAAAAAAATAGACATTATATCTACTTTTTAATAATAGTTACCATGACTGTATAATCATTAATATCTAATTTTTCTTCTAATTCATCATTACTTTCTTTAATAGTTGTAGCAAGAGTTTCTTTCATAATATAATCTTCAAAGTTTTTAAGAGCATTTTTAACTTCACTTGGACCCGTATAAGTAATAGTTATTCGATCAGATACATCAAAGTCTTTATTCTTTCTTAATTGTTGAATTTTTGAAACAAATTCTCTAGCTATTCCTTCATCTAATAATTCACTAGTTAAAGTTGTATTTAAAATAACATAATTATTATTTTCCATACCTACATTAAATCCATCTTTAGCTTCAATTCTTATATCAACCATTGTACTATCAACATCATAATCAGTACCATCAATATTCATTTTAATAAATTTATTATTTCTAATATCATTTATTTCTTCTATACTTAATTTACTTAATTTATCTTGGAATTCTTTCATATTTTTTCCAAATATTTTTCCAACTTCTTTAAAATTAGGTTTAATATTAAAATTCATATATAATGATGTATCTTGAACAAAAGTTACTTTTTTAACATTTAATTCTTCTTTAATTAATTCGGTTAAATTACCTAATAATAATTTATTTTTACCATCAATTAATATTTCTTGAAGAGGTTGACGTACTCTTAATTTTTGTTCTTCTCTAACATAACGACCAATAGAAATAAGATCACGAACTAAAGCCATTTTTTCTTCTAATAAATTATCAATTAATGTTTCATCACATTTAGGAAAATCTGCTGTATGAACAGAATATTCACCAGTTAAATTAGTATATATTTCTTCTGATAAATAAGGTATAACAGGAGCCATCATTAAAGATAGACCTTTTAATACTTCATAAGTAGTTATATAAACAGCTTTTTTTGAATTATCTAATTTAGATGCCCAAAAACGATTTCTATTACGACGAATATACCAATTAGATAAATCTAAAGAAACAAAATCAGTTAATAAACGAACTACTTTATTTAAATCATATTCATCATAAGCTATAGTAACATTTTGTAATACATGATTATAACGACTAATTAACCAACGATCTATTTCTTCTCTATTTTCTATATCTACATAACATTCATTTATATCAATATCATCTGTATTAGCATACATTGAAAAGAAGTTATAAGTATTTCTTAAAGGATTAAAGAATTTTGAATAAACTTCTTTTAAACCATTAATATCAAATTTTAAAGGCATCCAAACAGGTGATGCATATGGTAAATAGAAACGAACGGTATCAGCTCCATATTCTTTAATAGTTGTAAATGGTTCCACAATATTACCTTTACTTTTACTCATTTTTTTACCTTCAGCATCAAGTAATAAATCATTAACTAAAACATTTTTAAATGGACTTACACCTTTAACAAAAGTTGATATAACAAGTAAAGTATAGAACCAACCTCTGGTTTGATCAATTCCTTCACAAATAAAGTCAGCTGGAAACTGCGTTTCAAATATTTCCACATTTTCAAATGGATAATGGTATTGGGCAAATGGCATTGAACCTGAATCAAACCAACAGTCAATAACATCTTTAACCCTACTCATTTTTTTACCACAGCTAGGACAAGTTAAATGAATATCATCTACAAAAGGCCGATGTAAATCAATAGATAAATCTATTTTTTCTATTGATTTACTAACTAATTCTTCTCTTGATCCAATCATTTCTTCATGACCACATGAACATCTCCATAAAGGAAGTGGTGTTCCCCAGTACCTATTACGGCTAATAGCCCAGTCACTAATATTTTCAAGCCAATTACCAAATCTTTTTTCCCCAGCATAAGCAGGATACCAATTAACGGTTTTATTATTAGCAATAATTTTATCTTTAAGTTTAGTTACTTCTAAATAAAATGATGGTTTAGAATAATAGATTAAAGGAGAATGACAACGCCAACAATGCGGATAATTATGAACCATTCTAATCTTTTTAAATAATTTATCATTTTCTTTTAAATATTTAATAACTTCTTTATCCGCATCAAAAACAAGCATTCCTTTCCAAGGACCTTCAGTATATTTACCATCTTCCCCGACAGGATTTAAATAAGGTAAATTATATTTTTTACCAACACTAGCATCATCTTCCCCGAAGGCCGGAGCAATATGAACAAGTCCAGTTCCATCTTCCATCGTAACATAAGAATCACAAACAACATAAAAGGCTTTTCGATCAACAGATAAAGCTGGTATTAATTGTTCATATTCCGTATATTCTAATGTTTTACCTTTAAATGTATCAATTATTTTAGCTTCTTCTCCTAAAACTTTGGTAACTAAAGAAGTAGCTAAAATAAATTTATATCCTCCACTTTCCACTAAACTATAATCAGCATCAGGATTAACACATATAGCCACATTAGAAACTAAAGTCCATGGGGTTGTTGTCCAAACTAAAAAGTAAACATCTTCTCCCTTTTTCTTCATTGGTACAATAACTGTATCAACAGCAACTTCTTCATAACCTTGGGCAACTTCATGAGAAGCTAGTCCTGTTCCACATCTAGGACAATAAGGTAATATTTTTGCCCCTTCATAAAATAAACCTTCATCAAAGAATTTCTTTAAAATCCACCATTCTGTTTCAATATAATTATTATCATATGTTACATAAGGATGTTTAACATCAATAAATTGTCCCATTCTATTTGTTAAATCGGTAAAAGTTTCTTCATTCTTCCAAACAGATTCACGACATTTTTCATTAAATTCTTTAATTCCATATTTTTCAATATCTTTTTTACCTGTAAAACCTAATTCTTTTTCTACTTCAAGTTCAACTGGTAAACCATGGGTATCCCAACCAACTTTTCTTAATACTTTATAACCTTGCATTGTTTTATATTTACATATTGTATCTTTTAAAAACTTAGCAACCATATGATGAAGTCCTGGATGACCATTGGCTGTAGCAGGTCCATCATAAAAAACAAAATATTCACTATCTTTTCTATTTTCTATACATTTATTTAAAATATCATCTTTTAGCCATCTTTCTCTAATCTTTTCTTCAGCTTCACTAACCTTTAAATTACTTAAACTTTTAAATCTTTCCATAATAACCTTCCTTCCATAAAAAAATCCTTATACTTATATAGTATAAGGACGAATTAATATCCGCGGTACCACCTTAATTTATTTAAATAATTAAATACCCTTAATTTTAAAATAACGCTTTATCCGCGAAATAACTTACTTATTTTTCAGTTATTCTATTCCTGAGTGATAACTATTACTTATTTCTATTCTTATTTCACCATTTTAAGAATTCTCTTTTTAAGAAAAACTTAATAATAGTCTTGTCTCATTCAAAATATTTAAGTTAATTATAGCTAGCTCCTTTCCTTTTGTCAAGAGCCTCCAAGCTTAAGTGAATAAGATAAAATAAAACCTAGTTATTAAAACTAGGCTTCTATAATGACTTAAGGCTTCAAAAGTTTCCTAAGCACTACTCGCTATAAACATACAAGTTATGTCAATAATTTTTAATCTCTAAAATGACCAAATTGGGCTCTTTTTTCTAATATTTCTTCCTTTAATTTTAAATCATGACACATATTAGCAAGACTACATTCTTCATAAAGACTATTAGGTACTTCCACAGGTCTACCATCAACTTTAAGGAAAATAGCAAGAGGTTTAGATAAACCAATTGCATAAGAAAGTTGAACTAAGCAGTTATTTGCATTTGGGTGATCAATTAAATATTTCTTGGCAATGTCTCTAGCTTTATAAGCACCTGTTCGATCAACCTTGGTTAAATCTTTTCCTGAAAAAGCTCCTCCTCCCACGGGGGCAAAACCTTCATAAGAATCAACAACAATCTTACGACCAGTTAATCCTGTATCTGCATCAAAGCCTCCTAGAAAAAATCTTCCTGTCGGATTTATTAAAAATTCTTCAACTTCTAAATCATAACTTTGACATAAATCTAAAGCCATTTTTTTAATAATTGCATCCGTCAAATCTCTTTCTTTTTCCGTATTTTGATAACATATTGTAAAAGTTTTAATTTTAACTAATTGATTATGATCATAAAAACCAGTAATTTGGGCTTTACCATCAGATAAAAATCTTTGATCTTTTTGTCTTAATTCATCATAAGCCATGCTAAATTTTTGTAATATAACCATGGCTTTAGGTAAAAATTCTTTTGTTTCTTTCGTAGCATAACCAAACATCATGCCATTATCACCAGCACCTTGAACTAAATCATTTGTTCCAAGGGCAATATCAGGGCTTTGCTTTCCTAAATTATTCACAATTTTAAAATGCGTGCTATAACCAACATCTCTTAAAACTCTTTGTACCACCTTTTTAACCTTTACATTAGCTTTACTTGTTACTTCTCCTGATATAAATATTTTTCCTTTTCCTCCCATTACTTCAATTGCACATCTAGCCTTAGGATCAAGTTTTAAATACGCATCAAGTAAAGCATCACTAATTTGATCACATACCTTATCTGGGTGACCACGAAAAACAATTTCGTTACTAAATATTTCCATTTCTCCTCCTTCTTTTAGCCCCATAAAAAAATGCTCAAGATAACCAAAATCTCGAGCTTTTAAGTTATCTTATCGAATCTAGCATTACCACCTAACTAAATAGGTTGGTGTGACTTCCTTGGGCTAGTCCCTCCATCACTCTTTATAAGACTTATCAAATATTATACTATAATTATGTTTTATTTAAATTAATTTTACCAATAATAAATTAACAACCTTGTTTACAAACATGTTTAGAACTGACAACACAAGACATAACACATTCAAATTTTTCAGCTGTTTCTTCTAACATCTTATCAGTTAATTCCATATAAGCATCTGTTTGTTTACTACTTATCCCACTGGTCATACCTTTAGCTTCACCATCAACAATACTTACTACATTTGGCGCAAAAATTCTTTTTTCGCCAACTTTAACTGTCTTTCCTTTTGATGTTGTTAAGGTATAATCATCTAAAACATCCTTTAAAATTTCAATTAAATCCATATACCCTTCACTACCATCTTTACTCTTTTGGGCTTTATTATTATCATCTAAAGTATAAGTATCTCTAATATCATATACATCAACATAATATATTTCTTCAAGTTCTAACTTTTTAGCTTCTTCAATTAAAGTACCTAAAACACTACGGCACCAAGGACAAGTTGAAAAACCAAAATATACAACAAAAGTTTCTTTATTTTCTATTTTTTTCACAATATCTTCAGCACTTGCATATATAAAAGGATTCTTTTCAGGAATACTAACATTTCTATAAGCTACATCATTATTATTTTTTTTATTATTATAACTTTCATATTCATTTTTAAATTTAACTGCATCGGTTATTTTTTCTGTTTCATTATTATCACTAGATTCTTTCTTTTCACATCCAGTTAAAAATAAACATCCCATAATTAATAGTAAACAAAATATTTTTTTCATACCATACCACCTTACTAACTTGTTTCCTTTAATATATTAGCACAATTTAAAAAAAGAAGCAAATTTATTGAATATAGCCTCCATTTACTTCTAAAATAGTTCCTGTAATATAATGAGCATAAGGACTAGCTAGGAAAACAAATGCATGAGCTACATCAAGAGGTTCTCCCATCCTTTTTAAAGGTATTTTTTCTTCTAAAGCTTTAACTAACTTAGGATCTAAATTTTTAACCATGTCAGTTTTAATAACCCCAGGAGCAACAGCATTAACTCGAATATTAAAACCCGCTAGTTCTTGGGCTAAAGATTTAGTTAAGCCATTAACCGCGGCTTTTGATGCGGGATAAATAGCTCCTTTTTTCTGTCCATATATAGATACAATCGAACTAGTATTTAAAATAACCCCTTCTTTATATTTTTGCATATAAGGAATAACACCTTTCGTCATATTAAATAAAGCTATAAGATTAATATCTAAAACATTTTCTAAATCTTCTTTAGTTGTCTCATTAATTCCTTTTTGAAAAGACATACCTGCATTATTAATTAATATATCTATATGTCCATATTCTTTATAAATATTCTCTAATAAATGATCTATTTCTATCTTATTAGTTAAATTAGGATAATATCCTTTTGCTTTTATACCTTTTCTTTTTAAATATTGATTTGTTTTTTCTATACTTTCTTTTTTAGAACCTAAATAAATAACAGTTGCTTTTTCTTTAGCAAAAGCTTCCACGGTAGCTAAACCTATTCCCCTTGTTCCTCCAGTTATAATAACAACTTTTTCTTTAAACATAAAATCTCCTATTTAATTAAACCATTTTGACAATATTTTGTTTCATTAATTGTCACAAAAGCATTAGTATCCATATTCCATATTATTTTCGTTAAATATTTTAAACTTTTCTTATTTAATTGAATAAATAATAAAGATTTTTTATCTCCTTCATAATTATTTTTTAATTCTAACATGGATACACCAAAACCTTTATCTCTTATTTCTTGCATTAATTTTTTAACTTTTGTTTCTTTAATTATAACTGTAACAGCCATCAAAGAATCTAATTTACTAGATATAAAAGAGCCAATTAATGTTCCTGTGGCATAACCCGCGGCATAAAAAATAGGAATAAGAAGAGAACTAACCGAGGTATTTAAAGCTTCTCTTGCCACCAGAAACCAAACAAAAACTTCAAAGAAAGCAATGATGGAGGCAGGTATCTTTTTATCTTTAACAATAAGAACTGTTCGAACAGTACCTAAAGATACATCAACAATTCGGGCTAAAAAAATATAAAAACAAGTAAATAGCATATTTTAAAACTCCTTTTTAAACTGCATTTACTAGTATAACCAAAATTATTAAAAATAATAATACTCCTAAAATAATTGCTAAACCAAGAAGTTTATTTTCATTTTGTTCTTCTTTTTTATATAAAGAAGATTTATCAACACCATATTTATCACTTAAAAGACGAGCTTCTGTTCTTTTACCTTGGAAGATTCGTCTTTTATTAAGTTCATCTTGATTTAAAGCATTTCCACAGAAAGGACAAACAATTCCTTCACTAGGAAGACTTTTTCCACATCTTCGGCAAATCATAATTTAACCTCCTTACGAAAGAGTTGGTCCTAGATAGGTAATTTTCGCATAACCAGATCCTGAATGACCCTTTTCATCATTTCCAAATGGATCTAAAAAGTTAGTATTACCATTTAAAACTTTTGAATTAATTAAATAATAAGATTCATTTAATAAACAACCACTTGGATAGTATTTAGCCGTTGATTCACTATAGGCATAACCTGAACCACCTGCTCCCGCGGCACCTTTTTTAAAGTCATTGGCATTAGCTCCGGCGCCTCCGCCATAAAAGCCTCCTCCACCTGCTCCAGATGAAGCTAAAGAGGCATCATTATAGCCCATGGACGTACTTCCACCTTCACCAAAAATTCCGGCACCTCCATTATAAGCAGAATCAACTGCTACACCACCTAAACCACCTGATGATAAACTAGCTGATTTTCCTGCCCAAGAACTAAAGTTATCTAAATAATTACCAACGCCACTTAATACTCCTCCGGCATAACCTCCCGCGGCTTTATAAGTATTGTTGTAAGTATAAGCGCCTCCGCCTCCACCAGCAACAAGGACGCGGGCATATAAATCATCAGCATTAATGCGAATGTCGGTTGCGCCTCCCCCAGTACCACCGTGGTATGAAGCATTTCCTCCCCCATTAACACCACCTGATGCTACCGTAGTTAAGGAAGCATTATAACTACCAGAACCACCAGTATGAACAAATAAATTAGTACCAGCTTCTAAATAAACAGTTCCAACTGAATAACCACCTTTACCACCTTCGGCATAAGTTTTATTATAAGAACCACCTTGGGCTCCCCATACTTCTAATTTATAATAACCACTTTGTTCTATTTGTTTAGTTTGCACTGTAGATGAATAATTAAATAAACCATTATAAATATAATCTTGACCATTTGTTTCAATAATTCGACTTTCATGACCACTTTGATCTTCACCATAAAAATATAAATTATCAACATTTTGATCTAAAGAAACACTATTGTCGGTTGTTTCAGTAAAATTTTGCCCATCTAAAGAATAATGCCATTTAGTTACATTTGTTCCTAGATTACTTTCTTGAAAATTAATAATTGCACTTCCCTTTTTATTCATAATTGATGAAGATTCCGCGATAGGACCATTTGCTACATTTAAATAAGCAACACATTTAGTTTTATCAACCGCATTAATAACTAATTCTTGATTTTGATAATCAATTGTTGAATTACCTGTACAATTAAATTTACTTGTATCACTAGATTTTTCATAATAAACATTGCTTGGTATTTCATTTGCTTTTTTATAACTTCCAGAATTTAAGGCTGTTTCTAAATATAAATCAACTTTTATATCAACGTCTAAAGCATCCATATAAACATCACAAACTTCTTTTCCATCCGTATCAACATAAAGCATATTTTCTGCTGGATCATAAGTTACTTTAGAGCCATTTTGACATTTAGTTTTACTTGAATCAGTATTTAAAGTATAACCAATTGGTAAACTCTTTGTTGTTAATTTAGTATAAGTATTTAATGGATTACCATCAGTATCTAAATTTTGGGCATATAAATTTAATGTTATATCTAATATAGCATCAGTAGAATCAAAATATAAATAACAAATATCCATTTTTTTAGCTGTTATATTGGCTTTAAAATTAGCTTCATCATAATCAATAATAGCATTATTTGTACAATAACTTTTATCTCTATTATAGGTATATCCTGCTCTAGGTATATATGGATATAAAGAATAACCATCTGTTGCTTGTCCTAAAGCATCCCTATTTTGAGCCATGATACGAACTTCTAAATCGGCAATATCACCAACTTGTCCTCCTATAATAGGTTTTTCATCTGTAACATTATAATAAGCATAAGAGACATATAAAGTAATTAATGCTAAAATGATTATAGCACTAGTAGCTATAATTTGATTTTTATATTTAAAAAGTAATGCTTTAAATCTTTCTAATTTTCTCGATTTTTTCATTACGCCTCTTATCCTATCCTAATATTAATTTTAAAATAAGATATGAATTATGTCAATTGCTATTTCATCATTTTAAGTAATTAATATATTAAATTTAAGTCTAAAAATATAATTTATTTTATTCTAGTTTATAACCCATTCTTTTAGTTAATTTGTACATAGTATAAATGTAGGAGGTTTTAAAAATATGTTATTTGATGATGCTTTGGGTTTTATAACTTTTAGTCAAGATAATGGGCAAGATTTATTTAATAAAATGATACCTAATGATAAACTAGTGGATATTAAAGAAGGATTTTTAAGAGGAAATATGTTTAAAGATGAATATAAACCTTATAAAAATATGCCTTATAGAAAAATAGTACCTCAAAGTAAAAGAGAAGAAATGCTTTTACATATTATGGAATTATCATTTGCTATTAATGACTTAAATTTATATTTAGATTTACATCCCCAAGATGAAAGTATGTTAAGAAAATTTCGGGATTTAGTAGAAGAATCATGTCAAAAGGAAATGGAATTTGTCAAAATGTTTGGGCCACTGGAACTTGTAGATAGTGATACAGGAAATAGCTTTAAATGGATCGAAGATCCATGGCCTTGGCAAAATGAGAAGGGAGAAAAATATGTTTAAGTATATCAAACATTTAAATTATCCAATTAATATTCATAAAAAAGATTTAAAAATGGCCAAAGATATTCTTACGCAATTTGGAGGTCCAAATGGTGAATTATCCGCATCGATGCGATATTTTTCACAAAAATTTAATATGCCAGATGAAAAAGGAAGAGCTCTTCTTAATGATATTGCCACGGAAGAATTAGGACATATGGAAATGGTTAGTTCTATTGTTCATGCTCTTATGAAAGATGCAACAGTTGAAGAAATAAAAGCAGCTGGTTTAGACAGCTATTATACAGAACATAAAAAAGGAATTTATCCAACTGATGCCAATGGAGTACCTTGGGATGCAAAATATTTTGCCGTGACAGGAGATCCTGTTGCTGACATTTATGAAGATATGGCCGCGGAACAAAAAGCTCGGGCTGTTTATGAAAACTTAATTGATCTAGCAACCGATAATGATGTTATTGCTCCCCTTTTATTCTTAAGACAAAGAGAAGTTGTTCATTTTAACCGTTTTAAAGAATTAGCCGAATATTATATAAAAAAAGGATATTAATATTTAAAAAGTTATATAGATGTTACTACTCAGCCATAAATAACAGATAGATTAAAGTCTACTGTTATTTTTATATGCAAAAACTAAGCAAATAGTGA
>CANRDD010000028.1 GCA_947629305.1 uncultured Bacilli bacterium
TTATGGCAAGTAGGTGGCATGACATACCAAAATGGTCATACTAAGGATGCTAAGACAGCTTATTCTTTCGAACTTGGAGAGAATAGTACGACCTTAACAGTTGAAAATCTTATTGGCTTAATGTATGTTTCAGACTATTATTATGCAGCAGAACCAGAATTTTGGACTTTAATGGGTTACGATAATACCAAACAAGATGTCTCTATCAATAAAAGTATTGATTATCGTGGAGCAATTTGGAATAATTGGTTATGGGAGGGCGATACAGAATGGACTATTACCCCAAAAACTGCGTATCAAACCGGCGGTGCGTTCCTTGTGCATCTCCTTGGGCATGTCGGTACGACTGACGTTGCGCCGGTTCAGGTTGCCGTGCGTCCTTGTTTCTACCTCAATTCAAACGTAACATATGCATCTGGAACAGGATCTAGTAGTGATTCCTTTAGGATAAATTAAGAAGTCTTTGAAGAGACTTTTTTATTTGGTTAATAAATTAGGTATTAATTTAAAAAATGTTACATAAAAATTAGTAAGAGGTTTTGGAAATGAAGAAATATCTACTAATTTTATTAACATTTTTTCTTGGTATTGCTAGTGTTTTAGCGGAAGAAGATTTTGCACCTAATGCGAAAAGTGCCATTTTAATTGATGCTGAGTCAGGAGAAGTTTTATATGAAAAAGATGCTGATGTTAAATTACCACCTGCATCTATGACGAAAATATCTAGTATGCTTATTATCATGGAAGCTATTGACTCAGGAAAACTAAGTTTTGATGATCAAGTAACAATTAGTGAAGAAGCAGCTTCCATGGGAGGATCACAAGTCTTTTTAGAAGCTGGCGAAGTTTATAGTGTCAAAGATTTACTTAAGGGTGTTGCTATTGCCTCAGGTAATGATGCTGTTGTTGCTCTTTCGGAGAAAGTTGCTGGTTCTCAAAGTGCTTTTGTTGATATGATCAACAAAAGACTAAAAGAACTTGGAGTTAAAAATACTAATTTTGTTAATCCTCATGGTTTAGATGATCCTAATCATTATTCAACAGCAAGAGATATGGCTATAATTGCTAGAGAATTATTAAAACATGAAAAAATATTAGAATTTACTAGTATATATGAAGAATATTTAACAAAGAATGATGGTTCAAAAACTTGGCTTGTTAATACAAATCGGTTAGTTCGTTTTTATAATGGGGTTGATGGTTTAAAAACCGGTTTTACAAATACAGCTGGTTATTGTTTAACAGCCACGGCTAAAAAAAATAATTTTCGGCTTATTAGTGTGGTCATGGGTGAAGAAACTAGTGAAAAAAGAAGTAGTGATACTGTTAAATTACTTAATTATGGTTTTAATACTTTTAAAATAAATATTATTAAAAATAAAAATGAAGTATTAGGTAAAGTAAGAATTGAAGGAGGAAAAAAAGATTTTGTTGATGTTGTCTTAGAAAATGATGCAACGGAATTACTTAAAAATAATGAAGAAGCCAAAGATTATAAATTTAATATAAAAATAACGAAAGTTAAAGCTCCGATTAAACGAAGTGATATAATTGGGACCGCGGATATTATTGATCAAGATGGTAATATAATTGATGAAGTAAACTTGACAGTTAAAGAAGATATATTAAAAGCTAATTTTTTTGATTATTTATGGAAAAATATTAAAATTATCTCGGCTGGTAAAGTATTATTAAAACGTTAAATTATGTAAACAAATGTCAATATGACATTTGTTTATTTGTCTATTTTTAGCTAGTTTTGTCGAAGGTGCATAATTATTTTTAAAAATGTTCTATACTCTAAATGAAGGGTGAGATTAGAATGTTAAAACTAGATTTAGAGTATAAAAAAGAAATATTAATATGTAGATTAAAAGGAATATTAAATAAGAAAAATAGTTATAAATTAGATTGTTATATAAATCCTATTTTAAGAAAACATAATATAAAATATTTAGTTTATAATTTAGATGGTTTAAAAGATATTGATGAAAAAGGAATAGATGCTTTTTTAACTTCAAAATGGACTATTAAAGAAAATAAAGGAAAGATAGCTTTTTGTAAAGGAAAACCTAATATATTAGAAAAAATAAAGAAATTAAGAATACCTAATTATTCTTGTGAAAGAAAAGTATGTTGGAAAGGATATTAAAATGGAAGAGAGAATAATAAAAGAAAATACAGGATTAATAATGAAAATAGCTAATTATTTTTATGGGATAGATAAAAAAGATTTATTTCAAGCTGGTGCTTTAGGTTTAATTAAAGCTTATCAAAATTATAAAAGTAGTGAAAATACGAAGTTTAGTACTTATGCTTATAGTTATATATATGGAGAAATGTATAATTTAGCGATGAATAAAGATCTGAAAGTAAGTAGAGATTTAAAGAAATTATATTATAAATTAGAAAAATATCGTTATACTTTAGCCCAAATAAAAGGATATATACCAAGTAATCAAGAATTAGCTAATTATTTAAATATGCCTATTCAAAAAATAGAAGAAGCTTATGCTTGGGCACTTAATGTTATTTCTTTAGATAGCATCGTAGAAGAAGAAAGAAATTTATATGAATGTATAGCTAATCCTGAAGTAATTAGTCCTGATGATAAAATATTAATTAATAGTTCATTAGATACATTATTACCTTTAGAAAAAGATATTATTAATGCTCGTTATTACGAAGATTTAACCCAAAGTGAAACAGCTAAGAAATTAGGTATATCGCAAGTAAAAGTATCAAGATATGAAACAAGAAGTCTTAAAAAAATGCGGGATTTTATGTATATGTAAAATAAAATTAATCATAATAAGATTAGGTGATTAATTTTGAATATTGAAGAATATAAAAAACTAGTTAAAAATATGTCACCCCAAGAAAATAGATTAAAAAATATTTTGGTGGCATTTTTTGTGGGAGGATTAATTGGTTTTTTAGGACAATTTTTTATTTATTTTTTAACTGAATCTTTTGGAATATCAATTGTAGAAGCATCAAGATGGTTATGTTTATTATTAATATTAATAGGAACAATATTTACTGCTTTAGGATTCTTTGATACTTGGTTTAGTAAACTTAAATGTGGTTTAATTATTCCGACAACTGGTTTTGCTCATTCTGTTGCTAGTTGTGCTTTAGATTTTAAAAAGGAAGGACTTATCACAGGTTTAGGAGCTAATTTTTTTCGTTTAGCTGGTTCTGTTATCCTTTATGGAATTATTTCCGCTTTCTTTCTATGTGTGATAAGGGTGATGTTAATTGGCTAGTATTAAATATAAAAATGTTTATTTAAATGATTATTATACAGTCGTGGGTCCTTTAGAAAAAAATAGTAGATTAAAAAGTTATGATATATCTTTAGATGATTATTATTATAAAGAAAATACTTTTGAATTAGCAGAAATAAAAATGCAAAAAGTAGTTATAGATAATATTTTATTTAAAAATAGTTTAAAAACAAAAGATATTGATTTATTAATTGGAGGAGATTTAACTAATCAAATATCAGTAACTAATTATAGTGCTAAAAATTTTAATTTACCATTTTTAGGTTTATATGCTGCTTGTGCAACTTTTCCCGAAAGTTTAATTGTCGCAGCTAATTTTTTAAATAATATGAGTTATAAAAGAATATTAACGGTAACTAGTTCCCATAATTTAACCGCAGAAAAACAATTCCGTTACCCAATTGAATATGGATCTCCTAAACCCCATACGGCAACATTCACAGCAACAGGAAGTGTAGCAACTATCTTATCCAAGATTCCAAGTCACATCAAAATAGAATCATCAACGATAGGATCACCCATTGATATGGGAATAAGTGATGCTAATAATCTTGGCGCAGTCATGGCTCCTGCCGCGGCTCAAACATTATTTACTCATTTAAATGAATTAAAAAGAGATGCTGATTATTATGATTTAATATTAACAGGTGATTTAGGTTGTGTTGGGAGTGAGATATTTAAAGAATATTTAAAAATAAATTATAATTTAAAATTAAAAAAATATTTAGATGCTGGGTGTGAGTTATTTTTGAAAAGCCAAGGTACTTATGCTGGAGGAAGTGGTCCTGTTTGTTTACCCTTAGTTTTATTTGATCGACTTATTTGTTTAGGTAAATATAAAAAAATATTAATAATTGGAACAGGAGCCCTACATTCAGCCACTTTAGTTAACCAAAAAAAATCTATTCCAGCCATTGCTCATGCTGTTAGTTTGGAGGTGCTTGATTGACTTATTTATATGCTTTTTTATTCGCTGGTTCAGCTTGTGCTTTAGCTCAAATTATCTTGGATAATACGAAACTTACACCAGGCCATATCACGAGTTTATACACCGTTTTAGGAGCTCTTCTTTCTTTCTTAGGTTTATATGATGGCTTTATTGAAAAGTTTGGCGCTGGAGCAACAGTTTTAATCTCTAACTTTGGGCATATGCTTTATAGTAGTGCCTTGCAAGGTTATTATGAAGAAGGTTTATTAGGTATTTTCTCCGGAATGCTTTGTAAATCTTCCTTAGCTATCACTGGAGCTATTGTTTTTTCCTTTATCGTGGCTTTATTTTTTAATTCGAAAGATTAATGTCTTATGATAGACATTTTTTTATTATTGTTTTTTTAAAAATATTTTGTATAATGGTAATATAATAATAGGAGTAATAATTAATATGATAAAGAATAAAAAAAATATAATAATTACGATAGTTATAGCAATATTAATTGGGGTATTAATAGGAATAAGTTTATATTTTATATTAGATAAAGATGATAATAATACTAATATTAATAATGATAATAATATTAAAAATGAATTATTAGATAAAGAAAAAATAGAAGAATATTTAGATATTAATTATAAATTATCTTATCTTTTAACAGGTGATGTAAAGGTAAGTGAAGCCTCAACTAAAGTTGGTGATTTAACTTATTATGGATTAGATGATTCCTTATTAAGTGATATTAAAACTTATGAAGATATTGAAAATTTGTTTAGAAATAATTATTTAGAAGGAGAAGCTAAAATATTTTTAGAATATTTAAGTAATGAAAATTATAATAGATATATATCTTTTGATGATAAATTATATGTTTTAAAAAGAAATAAAGTATGTAAGGAATTTACAAGTAAACCAAATGAATATAGAGTTGCGAACATGAGTGAGAACGAAGTACTTGTTGATGGTTCTACATGGGGATTTAGTATATATAAAAAAGATAATAAATGGTTAATGAGTACCCTTAATTTTAAATGCCAAGATTAAAATTTATTGTTTTTTCTTTTGTTGTTGCTTTATTTTCTGACTTTAAAGATTATAGACTTTTTTAAAAATTAAAAATTAAAATTTTAAAAAGGGTTTGTTTTTTTAAAAATATTTTGTATAATGGTAATATAAAAGTAGGAGTGATCTAGTTGAAGAAAGTTAAGAGAAAAAATACAAAAAATAAAAAAGGATTTACCTTAATTGAATTAATTGCCACGATATCAGTTTTAGCCATAGTTATAGGTGTAGCTGGTGCCGCTTTTATTTCAATTAAAAATAAAACTTTAGAAGGAGATTATAGTAATTTAATATCTTTTATTGAAACAAAAGCAGCTAAATATGCAAAAGAAACAGGTATTACAACAATAAGTGTGGAAGACTTAATTAAAGCAGGAGAAATTCTTCCAACCGATGAAACCGATATATATAATCCAGTTAATAATAAAAGTATAAATTGTTATTTAATTAAAAGTGATTATATAGATGGAGAATATGTTGCGAGAATTATTGAAAATGATAATCGTAATAGTGATGGGACATGTAAAGAATATACCAGAACAACAGATTATACCATATGTGAATATGAGGGAGAAAAATGCGTTGATATTAAAGAAGAATGGCATAAAGATAATGTAACTTTGGGAGTAAAAAGAAGAGGAGAATCTGGAGAAGTAATAAATGATTCAAGTTATAATTATGCCTGGTTAAGTTCAACAAGTCAAACAGGTAGTGAACCAACTATTGTAACGAATATTGAAACGGCGGCAACTATTGAATATCAAGTGGAAGTAGTGATGGAAGATACTATCGCGGAAGCTCATGCCAAAGTAATGGTTGATAAAGAAGCACCAAGTGTTTTAAATATAGAAGTTGATCCAAATTGGGCAAAAGAAAAAGAAGTAAAAGTAACAACAACTGATTATGAAGGATCAGGAGTTGATAAAGCAATTATAAAAAGTGGTACTATAGCATCTTGTCCAACAAATGCTAGTGAGTATAATTTAAAAGTAACAGATAATATTGTTTCAACAACAATAAATAAAGAAGGAGAGTTTTATGTATGTTTAATAGATAAGGTTGGTAATGTTACGAGTGAACCAAATATAGGAACAGTTGATAAAATTGATGGGGAAGCAGTACTTTCTGGTGATATAAGTTTAACTAAAGAAACTAATGAATGGGTAAGAAGTATGACATTGACTGGTAAAGCAACGGATCATAAATCTGGCCTAATGGAGTTTGCCTTTACAACAAATAGTAATACGCCAAATAGTTGGACTAAACTAACCAATGGACCAACTAATGAACAAATAACAAAAACATTAAGTGTAGATACCAATGGAACTTATTACTTTTGGGTTAAAGATTTAGTTGGTAATATTAAACCTTATGCTTATGTAGATGTAGCTTTAGATAAAGAAATAGATTCAGCTAGTATAAGCAAAAGCACAACAGACTGGACATCTAGTTTAACCATAACTGGAAAAGCAACGGATACTAAATCGAAAATAACCCATTATGCATTTACAACTAGTACCTCAACTCCATCATCATCGGAATGGATATCTGTTGGAAGTACACCTCAAACAAGTATTACGAAAACTTTAACTTTATCTAGTCCTCCATCTCGTAAAACTTATTACTTTTGGGTAAAAGATAAAGCTGGAAATGTAAAAAATAGTACGAATAACCAAGGGGGATTGGGAATAGATGTAAGTAACATAGGGACATTAGTTACAACCTCTTTTTCAACAGGTGAATTAAGTAGTCGTAGTTATACATCTGATGCCTATTTCTATGGTATTAAAAAAGTCGAAAGTATTTCGGTAAGAGGATATAATGGTAGTGTAACCAATTATTATGTAAGTGGTAATTATTTGGAATATTCTGTAAATTATGGTAGTGTTAAAACAGGAACAAAAAATGGTTCTTGTACAGATAGCACTTATTTAAGAAATCGTTTGGGTATATCATATTGTACATCTATGTATTGTAGTGAAGGGGGAAGACAAGATTTAACAAGTTTAATGTGCCGTGAACCATATGATATGTATTATGGTGGTCAAAAATATCTTGGGGGACAATTTGATTTATTATGTGATTGCCGAAATGGAGCATGGAATTGTGATAGAACTGGTTCACCATATACTGTTTCTTGTCCTACTCATTATATTAAAGAGTGGGAAGAAAATAAGGATAATCCTGTAGTTGCTGGTGATAAATGTTCTCCAAATGGCTCATCAATAAATACAAAAGGACGAACCTATTATTGGTGTACATGGCAAGGTGATTATCGAGGTGAATGTACAAGTACTGACTATTCTTGTAATTATGATGAAGTTAAAAGTGGAGGATATTGTTACTATTGTTCTTATGGATCTATTAATTACTATGGAACAGCTTGTACCTATAGTTGCCTAAAAGATTATAGTTATTATGAATATACCATAGATTTACAATATATAAAGGGGTAGAATATGAAAAATAAAAAAAAGAAAAAAGAAGAAAATAAAAGAATAATATTATTTATTATCTTGGGTTTTGCTTTAGGTTTAATTGTTGGTAGTACTTTATTTTTAATGTCTCATTATAAAAAGAAACATAGTGAAGAAAATATTTCTGGTGAAGTATTAAATGATGAAAAAATAGCTGAATATTTAAATAATAATTATAAATTATCTTATCTTTTAACTGGTGATATAAAGGTAAGTGAAGCTACAATTAAATTAAATGATTTAACTTATTATGGCTTAGATGATCCTTTATTAGAAGATATTAGAACTTATGAAGATATCGAAAATTTATTTAAAAATAATTATTTAGAAGGAGAAGTTAAAATCTTTTTAGAATATTTAAATAATGAAAATTATAATAGATATATATCTTTTGATAATAAATTATATGTTTTAAAAAGAAATAATCCCTGTAAGAAGTTTATAGAAAAACCAAGTGAATATAAAATTGCGACCATGAATGAAAATGAAGTATTAGTAGATGGATCTACATGGGGATTTAGTATTTATAAAAATGATAATAAATGGTTAATGAGTACTCTTAATTTTAAATGTGAAGAATAAAAATCGTTTAGAACTTAGTTGATATTTCTTTACAACTAAGTTTTATTTTGCTATAATTTAGACATAATAAAGGGTGAGAAAAAAATGAGATTATTATCTAATGAAGTTCGAATATTATTAGAAAAATTATATAATTTAAGAGGAGAAGATAGTGTTATTCTTAAAAAGATGAATAAAGAAAGAGATGAGGCTATTGAAACAAAAGAAAGAACAAAGAATGAAAAAGCGGTTCTTTTAGAAGAAATTGATAATTTAACCCAAGAAGAAAAGACTTTAGCCGATGAAGGAAATAAATTAATTGAAGTTTTAGGAAGCATTCATCGTAATGATTTTGCTTTTGTTTTAGAACGCTTAAATATTGATTTTGATCCTGCAGCTATTAATACAAAAGTAACAAGACAATTACCTGAAACAATTGCTAAAGTTGTCGAAGCTAATAAAAAAGCATCGCAAAAATTAGAAAATGTTGAAATAGAAATGAATAATGCTATTACGAAAATAGAAGAATTAGGGTTAAGAAAAGATGAAGCTTTAAGTAATCAAGCAAGATTAAATGATATATTCTCTTTAGCTTTAAGTGGTAATATTAATATAACCAGAGATGAAATAACTAGTTTATTAGAAAAATTTGATTTTACGGAAGAAGAAAGAAGAGAAGCAGCAAAAATCTTAATGTTCCCTGAAGATGCTTTATATGAATTTGATGAAAACTTCCGTAATGGGGGAACTAAAAGATACAAAGAAGAAGTAAAGGAAGAAATAAAAGAAGAAGTTCAAAGTAATATTGAAGAAGTAAAAGAATCAAGTAATCAAGATTCTAAATTAGAAGATATATTTACCAAGGTAGTTGAAGAAAATGTTGATGATGATATCTTTAAGGAAATAACATCTAATATTAAAGAAGAACCAAAAGAAATTAATTTAAATGAAGTAAAAGAAAATCCTCAAGATAAATTAAATAAGTTATTAAGTAATTATAATTTATATAATACCCAATTTAATAAAAGTAATCTTGATAAATTAATAAATAATTTTGATGAAAAGATTATAAAAGATAATTTAGAGATATTAAAGAAAAATAATTTTAATTTAGATATTGTAATAAGTAATGTTGAAATATTATATGATAAGGAATTAAAGGAAAAAATAGATAAGTTATTAACTATTGGGAAAGAAGTAAAAGATATTTGTTTAGTACCAAAAGTATTAACTAAATATAATTTAGAAGGATTAAATAAAACAATTAATGTATTTGAAGTAAGTGGATTAGATCCAAAGAAAGTTCCTTTAATGGCATATTAAAAGAAAGGTGGTAAAAATGAAGATAGATATTGTTAAAAGAGTAGCTGGTAATTTTAAACAAAGAGATAAAGATCATGTAGCGGAATTTTTACCAGTTTATGATTTAATTAATGAAGAATCAGTTAATGTTTTAGATAAATATAAAGTTACTTTAACAAGAAATAGTCAAGTTGATGTTTTAACCCAAGATGCTAAAACATTAGAACAAACCTTAAGTTTAGCTAGTAAAATGAATTTTCTTGATGCATATAATGAAAATCCCCGAAGACTAAACATTTTAGTTGCTGATGTTATTAAAAGAATGAGTAAATGTGATGCCATAGGTATTCCTTATAAAACTGATAAAGGTTATGCTAATTTTCTTTTTAGTGAAAAGTTATTTAAAGAAATGACAAGTTCTTTAACAAGTGAACAAAAGAAAATTATTACACCTCCCAGTTTAGATGAGAGTAAACCAAATGAAGAACAAGTTTTAGATGCTATTGTTACTAAATTTGATTTTCCTCAAGATGTGGTTATTAAATTAAAGAATAAATTAGAAGAATTAAAAGAACAAGATTTAAGTTTAAAAGAAAAACTTATGCAAACTCTAGCTATTGTGAATCCATCTGATATGGAATTTTTAGAAAAGACAATAAATAGTACCATGGAAGAAATGAATATAAAGGAAGAAAAGGGGCTAGTAGCATAATGAAATTTTTAGAAAAATATGATTTTAATAGTGAAGATATTGAAGAATTTATAAATATTACTCCTAAGAAAATGATGGATAAAATCAAAGATAATCAAGAATTAATTGAAGCTAATTTAAGTTTTTTAAAAGGTTTAGGTATTAAAACATTTAAAGAAATATTCTTTGATTTTCCAGCTATATTTTTCATGGATAATAGTAATTTTCAAGAAAAATTTAATAAATATGTTAAAGAATCATTAATTGAAAGATTAAATGAAAATTATAAAGTAGTAGAATATCTTTAAAAAAATGTTGATAATTTATTAATTATCAACATTTTTTAAAGTATATATATTAATAGATGGACTATTAAATAAACGAAAATTAATTGTTTCTGTACCTAAGCCATTTGATATATAAATATTAGTATTATTAATAGTATAATGATCATTAATATAAATTTGGGCTAAATTTTTTTTCATAATACCTCCAAAGAAAGGTAATTTAATTTGGCCACCTAGAGAATGACCAGATAGTATTAAATCAGCATTTTTACTACTTAATTCATTACTATAATCAGGATAATGGGTTAGAACAAGATTAAGACTAGGATTAAGATTTTCATTATCATTAAATAATTCTTCATAATTATCTAAATTAGATAAACCAATTATTTTAATGGGATATTGATCTTGATAAAATAAAGGAGTACTTTTATTATCTAAAATAATAAAATCTGATTCATTCATTATTTCTTTATATAAATCTAATTTTTTTAAATCATTATCACCAATTACAGCATATTTATATAAAGTACAATCTAATTTTTTTAAATCTTCTTTTATTTTTTTTATTTCTTCTTCTAAAGGTTCATAATACTCATAGATTAAATCTCCTGTAAAAACAATTAAATCCGGTTTTTCTTCATTAATTAATTTAACAACTTTATCTAATGTATCCGTGCTTGTAGTAGTACCAAGTAATAAATCAGAGAATTGAACTATTTTAAAATCATTAAAACTATTTGTTATTTTCGAACTTTCAATAGTATAGTTTTTTGTTGTTAATTGTTTAGGATTTAAATAAAAACCATATAATATTATTAAAATAAGAAAGGTTATAATAAGAATAATTATTTTTTTCATAAGGCCTCCTAAATTAAAAATAAACATAAGAAAGTATTGTGAAATATATGGATAAAAGTAGAACACCAAATATTATCTGTTTCATAATAAACTAAACCTAAGAAAAAACCTAGAGCCATATAAGGAAAGATATTATATAAATCAAAAGAAAAAATAACATGCATTAAACCAAAGATAAAAGTTGTCATAATTAAATATATTTTTTTTGATTTAATTAGATCTTTAAAAGAACCACGAAAAGTTATTTCTTCACAAATAGGACCAAGAATACCAACATTAATAATAGAATATATAGGTAATAATTTAATTATTTCACGATTATTTACTTCATTTTTAGGAATATTTTTAGTTATAAAAACTAAAATAGTACTACATATCATCATTAAAATAAAACCACATATATAATATTTAATCATTAAAGATAAATATTTAGAATGATTATCTTTAAAATCTTTTAATTTATTTTTAAATAAATCTTTATTATATATTATAATAATTATAAATATAATTAAAGATGGAATAAGATTATAAAAGTTTAAAAATAAATTATTATGAGGATAATTTATTTTTTTTAAAATAAGAGTTATTAAATAGGGTAAAAAGATATAAATTAATATATTTAGTATTGGTTTTAGATATTTTTTTATATTCATTATAATCACTAGTTTAAATATAGCACATTTTCTTATGATTAGCAATTTTAAAAACTAGTTCTTTTTAATATTGCTTTACATATAAATCAATATATTCTTCTAAACATAAATTTTCTTGATATATAATTGTTGCTTCATTTATACCTACATAACGAATATGCCAATCTTCTTCATCATAACCAGTGATAAACTCTTTTTCCTTTTTATAACGGACAATAAAACCAAACCGGTGGGCATTATTTTTAAGCCAGTCATAATCATCATCATTTAATCTTTCACCACTTGGTCTAATCGGATTTTTTAAGTCAATGGCAAGACCTGTTTGATGTTCGGAATAACCAGGACGCGCAGAGAATGTGTCAGCTTTTTCTTTACCATGTTTAGCTACATAATCAGTATATAAAGCATTTTGTCTAGCTTGGGTTCTAAAAGCAGTCGTGGCCATTAGCTCAATTCCTTTTTCTTCTTTTACGGCCTTTTGTAAATTTAAAAAAGCTTCTTTGGTTTCTTTTCGCATCGGAACTTGATCGCCATAGTAACCTTTGACTGTTTCTAAATCACTTGGTTTATAATCAGCTGGTAAAGAATTATATTTATTAACTAAAACTAAGTTATTGTTAGCATCAATTGCTTCTTCTGTATTAGTATAAACAGGTAAATCTAAATTTAAATTAACATAAGTTACGACATCTTTATATTCATAATTATTATTTTTAAAATATTCTTCATAACGATCATAATTATCAACATTAAAATTCTTAATATTATAATAATTACTTAAATCAATATATTCTTTATTTTTTAATTTATTTCTATTTAAAGAACTTAAAGACATAATATAATTTATTTCTTTACCCTTATAACCAAGAGGTAAAAAACTTAATAAAATATCTTTAAAATAATCTTCTTCTTTATAATTAATATCTTGATATTCATCTAAATATTTTTCATCATATATATTATTATTTAAAACATAATCTAATGTTTTACTTTGTTTACTTATAGGAATATGATATTCTTCATAAATAGATTTATTATTATTAATATTATTATCTTTTTTAAATAAAGGTTTTATACTTATAAAAATAATAATTATTATAAATAAAAATAAAGTAATTTTAACCCAAGGTTTTAGTTTCATATATTAATCACCATATTTTAATTATATATTAAAGAAAATTAATATACAAGTAGGAAGAATATGTTAAAATAATAAAGAGGAGGAATTAATAATGTTTGATTATATAGGAGATAGATTAGCTAGTGCTATTAAGAATATTAAGGGAATGGGGAAAATTACGGAAGAAAATATTCAAGATGCCATGCGAGAAATTAGAATGGCTTTACTTGAAGCAGATGTTAATTATCAAGTTGTCAAAGAATTTATTAATGAAGTAAAAGAAAAGGCTTTAAATGCGGAAGTTGGGAAAAGTTTAAAACCTGATGAATTATTTATTAAAATTGTTAAAGATGAATTAGTGGCTTTATTAGGTAATGATTATGTATCATTAGAATTAAAAGAAAATCCCACGATACTTATGCTTGTTGGTTTGCAAGGAAGTGGGAAAACAACTACAGCAGGTAAACTGGCTAATTACTTAAGAAAAAAACATGCCAAGAATCCTTTGTTAGTAGCGGCCGACATTTATAGACCTGCGGCAATTGAACAATTAAAAACAATTGGTAAAGAATTAAATGTTCCAGTTTTTAGTTTAGAAAAGGCAAGTGTTGTTGATATTGCTCTTGCCTCTTTATCCTATGCTAAAGAAAATCACCATGATTATATTATCATAGATACCGCGGGAAGACTCCAAATTGATGAAGCTTTAATGCAAGAATTAAAAGACTTAGAAGAAAAAGTTAAACCTCATGAAAAAATTCTTGTTATCGATGGATCAATGGGGCAAGATGCTATTAATGTGATTACTGGTTTTAATAATGCTCTTTCCTTAACGGGCTGTATATTAACCAAGTTAGATGGTAATACCAAAGGTGGGGTTGCTTTATCTGTTCGGCATTTAACTCATATTCCAATTAAATTTGTTGGTAATAGTGAAAAAATGGATGGTTTAAGTGAGTTTTATCCTGAGAGAATGGCTGAGAGAATTTTAGATATGGGCGATATTATGAGTATTGTCGAAAAAGTAGAAGATGTTATTGATGAAGATGAAGCTAAAAAAGAAGCCATTCGTTTAAAAACAGGTAAATATGATTTAAATGATTTTTTAAATAATTTAAGACAAATAAAAAAACTTGGACCTTTAGAAAACATTTTAAAAATGTTACCTCAAGCTCGGAGTATGGGATTAAATAATATTAGTATTGATCCGAAAGAAATAGCCCATATTGAAGCCATTATTAGTTCAATGACAATTGAAGAGAGAAAACATCCTGAAATATTAAAAGCATCAAGAAAAATTAGAATAGCAAATGGCAGTGGCCGAAGTGTTGAAGAAGTAAATCGTCTCTTAAAACAATTTGATATGATGAAAACAATGATGAAAAATGTTTCCCAAGGAAATATGAAGCTTCCTTTTTAAAGGTTAAGCTTTTTTTTAAGACTTAAATTATATTCATCCAGATTATTTAAAGGTTTAAGACCTAATTCTTTTAATTTATTATAAAAACTTTCTGCATCATCTAGATCTAAACTTATTATTTTTTTTAAAATATATATAAATTTATCTTTATCTTTTAAATAAATATCTCTAAGTTCAATAGCTATAATTTTAGCTACTAAATATTTAACATCAGGAAAAAAATCATTAGATAAATAAAAGTTAAGTTCTCCTGCTCCTAAACCAAAATTTTTACATTCTTTTTTAAATGCTTCCATACTATATGATTTTTTTAAATAAGTATCAACAATTTTAATTAAATTATAGGTTACTTTTAAATCAGCATAATAGGCTGTTTCATTAACACCTAAAGCCTTTATAGCATTACTTTTTAATTCCTTAATAGATTCTAAATATAGATAAGCTATTGTTTCAAATGTTGTTGATATGAGTTCAGAAAATATAAGTAGATTATCGGAATTTTGTTGATCATAATTTAATCTAAAATGAATATCATGACCATGTTCATGAATTAGGGTAATAACGTCAAATAAAGTTTGTTCATATTGGGATTCAATAAATGTTTCTTTAAAAGTAGTTAAATAAAGAGTTTGGCCTGAATAAGAACTTTTAGGTATAAAACGAGTATGTTTTTGTCTATCTTTATAAGATTTTAAAAATGTTTCATAAAAGATATCACCAATATCTTTATAAAAATCATTAGTTAAATCATAAATATCTTCTTTAGTAATATCTATTTTTTCTAAATTAGCTAAGGTAAAACCTGGATTTAAACATCTTTGATAATAATTAGTTAAATCATTTATTAAATAAGATATATCTTGAAAATTATAAATATAATTATTTAAATTTTGTTTAATAGAAGATTTAGGAATATCTAAATAAAATTCATTTATAATAATATTTAAATTAAGAATATCATCTTGAATCTGTTTTAATTCACTTGGATTTTTAAGATATTTCTTTCTTCTTTCTAATTTATTTAATCTTCCTTTAAGTTGTCCTATTGTCCAGTGGTAATTCATATTAACTTCTTCCTTTACTAATAATTTTTTATTCTATATTATCTTTATTAATTTGTAAATAATTATTTGTTATTAATTACAATGTTTTTATAAAATAATTATCTCTTATGAACAAAAGTGCTGATGGATATTTTCAAATATAACCAAGTTTGATATAATTAACTCGTTAGATATGAA
>CANRDD010000029.1 GCA_947629305.1 uncultured Bacilli bacterium
GGTTATATAGGTAGTCATACTTGTGTAGAATTACTAGAAAATAATTATAATGTTATTGGTTTAGATAATTTTAGTAATAGTAAAAGAGAAGTATTAGATAAAATTAAACAAATAACAAATAAAGAAATAAAATTTTATGAAGGAGATATGTTAGATGAAGAAATACTAACAAAAATATTTTCGGAAAATAAAATAGATTTAGTTATTGATTTTGCTGCTTTTAAATCTGTTGGAGATAGTGTTAATAAACCTGTATTATATTATATTAATAATGTTAGTAGTGTTTTAAATCTTTTAAAGGTTATGCAAAAATTTACTGTTAAATCTTTAATATTTAGTAGTAGTGCAACTGTCTATGGTAATCCAAAGAAGCTTCCTATCACGGAAAATGAACCTATTGGAGGAACAACAAATCCTTATGGAACAAGTAAATTATTTGTTGAAAAAATATTAAGTGATTTAGTTCAAGCTGATGATAGCTGGAAAATATGTGTTTTTAGATATTTTAATCCAGTTGGTGCTCATCCATCTGGTTTAATTGGCGAAGAACCAATAGGAATACCTGCAAATCTAATGCCTTATATTGCAAAAGTAGCTAATCATTCTTTAAAAGAATTAAGTATTTATGGTAATGATTATGATACGCCAGATGGCACAGGCATTCGTGATTATATTCATATTGTTGATTTAGCCAAAGCCCATATATCAGGAATAAAAAAGTTAGAAACAAGTAAACCTGGTTTATTAATTTATAATCTCGGAACAGGCAAAGGTTATTCAGTTTTAGAAATGGTTAATACTTATGCTTCTGTAAATAATGTAAAAGTTCCTTATAAAATAACGAAAAGAAGAGAGGGGGATATTGCCTCTTGTTATGCTGATCCATCTAAAGCTAATAAAGAACTTAATTGGAAAGCTACTAAAACAATAGAGGATATGTGTAAAGATACTTATAATTTTATTAAAAATAATAAAGACTAACTTTATTATTTTTTTAATGCTAGGACAGAAAAAAAACTTGTCAAAAGTTCTTTTTTGTGTTACGATGAATATGTCAAGGAAACTTGCATAAAATAAAAAAGGGAACATTCAGTTTCGTAATGTTGAATGTCTACCAAATTGCTTTATTTATAGACATTTAATTCAATGAAGAATTAAGTGCCTTTTTTTATAACTATCATCATGATAAGAAGAAATAAAATGATAGCAATGAGCTTTAGAACTTTTACTACAAAAGTCTTAGTTTTCATTTTATCAAATCTTCTTTCTTTTCCAAGATTAGAGGTAGACATTTGGCAACTAATATTCCCTATAAAAAGCATACAAGATATTTGTTAAAAAGACAAGTATTCCGCATTTATCGAATTAGTCAAAATTGTATTTTAATTAATGTAATTCTATGATTTTTTTTATATTTATGATAAACTTAAAATAAGAAAGGATAAATATGAAAGAAAAAATAACAAAGTTAGTTAATGTTTATAAAAAATATGGTTTTAAAGGATTTATGAAGAAATTAAAAGCATATCTTATAGCTAATTATTTTGATCAAATTAGTTTTAAAGTTATATTTAATTCTCATAAATATCATCAAGAAATTAAAAATATATTAGAAAAGACTGATTATGAAAGAATAATTCTTTGGCGTTCTAGTTTTGGTTATAATGTTCCTTTATTTCAAAGACCTCAGCATATTGCTAGAGAATTATCAAAACAAAATTGTTTAGTTTTTTATGAAGTAACAACTATGACTGATCATGTTAAAATAATAAAGAAATTAACAGATAAAATATATTTAACTAATTTTAATAATAGAGCTTTAAATAAAATATTAAAAGAAGAATTAGCTTTAATAAATAAGCCTAAATATGTGCAACTTTATTCAACTGACTGGAAGTTAAGTGTAAAAGATATTGAAAATTATTTGTATGAAGACTATGGTTTTATTTATGAATATATTGATCACTTATCCCCAGAGCTTGCTGGAACCAAAGATTTACCTTTAAATATAATAGAAAAGTATGAATATGTTATGAGTCATGATAATGTTTATATTGTTGTTACCGCGGATCTTTTAAAAGAAGATGTCTTAAAGAAAAGAGGTAAGAAAAATTTAGCTTTTGCCGAGAATGGAGTTGAATATGCCTTTTGGCAAGATTTTTCTGAAAATTATGAACTAGATGCCGAATACCAAAAAATTCTAGCTTTAAATAAACCCATCCTAATGTACTACGGGGCATTAGCTAGTTGGTTTGATTATGATTTAGTTAAAAAAATAGCCCAAACAAATAAATATAGTATTGTTTTAATTGGGATTAAATACGATGATTCCTTTAATTTAGAAAAAATGGAACAAGAAAAAAATGTTTATTTTCTGGGACCAAAAGATTATAAAGTTTTAAAGTATTATGCTAGGAAAGCTTCGGTTTTATTGCTTCCTTTTAAAATTTGTGATATAACTAAAGCAACAAGTCCATGTAAATTATTTGAATATATGGCTTTAAATATCC
This sequence comes from uncultured Bacilli bacterium, assembly GCA_947629305.1. Lineage (GTDB taxonomy): Bacteria > Bacillota_I > Bacilli_A > RF39 > UBA660 > Onthocola_B. The sequence continues at coordinate 2,511 of CANRDD010000029.1, forward strand.
CAATTGTTACGACTGATTTAAATGAATGCCGTAAATATGAAAGCGTTTTAATTGGTAAGAGTCATGAAGATTTTTTAAAGAAAATAGATAAAGCTTTAACTTTAAAAAATGATTCTAAATATAAAGAAATATTAAATAAAGAAGCTTTAGATAATGATTGGTCAAAAAAAGCAAAAGTAATAATTGATTTAATTAAAAAAGATGAGGAGTAAATAATTTTGAAAGAAGTAAAAAATATATATTTAAAATATAAAGAAATAATTAATTATGTTATCGTGGGAATTTTAACAACCTTAGTTAGTTTATTAAGTTATTATGGTTTAGTTTTAACTATTTTAAATCCAGATGTATCTTGGCAATTACAACTAGCTAATATTATATCTTGGCTTATCTCTGTCACATTTGCTTATATTACAAATAGAAAATATGTATTTGAAAGTAAGAATAATAAAATATTAAAAGAAGCTAGTAAGTTTTATGGAGCTAGAGTTTTAACATTATTATTAGATATGTTATTTATGTATATAACGGTAACTATATTTAAATTTAATGATAAAATAATGAAAATATTATCTAATATAATAGTTTTAATATTAAATTATATTTTAAGTAAATTATTTGTATTTATAAAAAAGGATGGTAAGAATGCGTAAAGAAAAAAAGGATTTAATATCAGTTATAGTACCTTGTTATAATGAAGAAGAAGTAGTAAGTAAATACTATGAAGAAATGAAAAAACAAATGCAAAAAATGGGGGAAGTAGATTTTGAACTAATCTTTGTTAATGATGGATCTAAAGATCAAACATTAGAAGAAATAAAGAAAATAGCCAGAATTGATAAAAGAGTTCGTTTTATTGATTTTTCTCGTAATTTTGGTAAAGAAGCAGGAATACTTGCTGGTTTAGAATATGCCCAAGGTGATTATATTTGTATGATGGATGTGGATTTACAGGATCCTCCTTATTTATTGGAAGAGATGTATGATACATTAAAAAATGAAGATTATGACTGTGTTGCAAGTAGAAGTATATCAAGACATGGTTATTCTTTCTTAAGAAAAATATTAACTAAAACATATTATAAAATAATTAATATTATATCTAAAACCGAAATTATGCCAGGAGCTAGAGATTTTCGGCTTATGAAAAGAAAAATGGTTGATGCTATTCTTTCTTTAAAAGAAGTAAATCGTTATTCGAAAGGTTTATTTAGTTGGGTTGGTTTTAAAACAAAATGGCTTACTTTTGAAAATACCGAAAGAATAGCAGGGACAACTAAATGGAATTTTTGGCGTTTATTTAGTTATTCTATTGAAAGTATTGTTGGTTTTTCTTTAGTACCCTTATTTCTTTCTTTAGTAGTAGGTTTAATTTTCTTATTTATTAGTTTTATAATGTTTATTGTTTTATTTATTAAAGGAGTTATTTTAGATTATTTTATTAATCCTTTTACGACTTTAAGTGCCTTAATTTTATTTGTAGGTGGATTTATTCTTTTAAGTCTTGGTATTATGAGTAAATATTTAGCTAATACTTATTTAGAAGTTAAAAATAGACCTGTATATTTAATTAGAGAAACAGAAAAAGATTTAAAATAGTTATAAAAATAAATAATTAACACATAATATTAATGGTGATATTATGCGTAATACAGATTATTATTATAAGGGTTATGATATAACTAATAAAAATAGATTAGAAAAATTAAAAAATGAATTTAATCCTTTTGGTTATAATTTAGAATCTAATTTAAGAAGAATAAAAAAAGATGATTTAGAATCTTTAGGAACTAATCAAGATTTAGTTAAATTAAAAGAAATTAAAAAAGATAAATAAGATATCTTTTTTTTTTATTCTATGGTAAAATTAAGAAGAGGTGGAAAAATTGAAAATATTAGCAATTAATGCTGGTAGTTCTTCATTAAAGTTTACATTAATTGAATTACCAGAAGAAAAAGTTTTAGCCAGTGGTTTATTTGAAAAAATAGGAATGGCTGGTAGTTTTTATACAATTAAATATCAAGGAGAAAAACATGTCTTTGAAAAAGAATTAAAGGATCATTCTTATGCAGTTGATGCTTTAATGCAAGGTTTAATTGATTTAAAAATAATTAATAGTTTAGACGAAATTGATGGTGTTGGCCATAGAATTGTACATGGAGGACAAAAGTTTACCGAATCAGTTATATTAAATGATGAAGTTTTAGAAGAAATAAGTGCATATAATGAACTTGCTCCTTTACATAATCCAGCCAATATAATGGGGGTTAAAGCTTTTATGAAAGCTTTACCTAGAGTTATTCAAGTTGGTGTTTTTGATACAGCTTTTCATACAACAATGAAAGAAAGAGAATTTTTATATGCTGTACCTTATGAATGGTATCAAGATTTAGGAGTTCGAAAATATGGTTTTCATGGAACAAGTCATCGTTTTGTTAATAAAGAAATATGTGAAAAACTAGGCCGAGATGATTTAAAAGTTATTAGTTGTCATATTGGTAATGGGGCATCTATTACTGCCATTGATGGAGGTAAAGTTGTTGATACATCGATGGGCTTTACCCCCTTAGCGGGTCTTATGATGGGCACAAGAAGTGGCGATATTGATGCTAGTTTAATTCCATATGTGATGAATAAATTAAATCTTACTTGTGAAGAAGTTGTTAATGATTTAAATAAGAAAAGTGGCTTACTTGGGATAAGTGGTGTTAGTAGTGATTCAAGAGATGTGGAAGATGCCATTAAAGAAGGAAATGAAAGAGCTATTCTTGCCCAAGATATGTATGCTCAAAGAGTAGCTAATTATATTGCTATGTATAATAATCTTCTAGGTGGTGCCGATGTTATTACCTTAACAGCTGGTTTAGGTGAAAATTCGATTATGATGCGGGAAGCTATTATAAATAAAATATCTTCTCTAGGAGTTAAATTAGATCCAAGTAAAAATGATTTTCGGGGTGAATTTAGATGTATTACAACTGATGATTCTAAAATTCCTGTTTGGGTTGTACCAACTAATGAAGAATTAATGATAGCTCTTGATACCTTAAATTTAAGTAAAAAATAGAAAGTGGTGAGTATAATTAAAGAATTATACAAAAGAATCTTTAAAATAATTAAAGATTATAATAATATTGTTATTGCAAGACACATAGGTCCTGATCCTGATGCTTTAGCCAGTCAAATAGCTTTAAGAGATTCAATTAAATTAACTTTTCCTGAAAAAAAAGTTTTAGCTATTGGCGCGGGTGTTAATCGTTTTAAATATATTGGTTCTTTAGATAAAATCGAAGAACCTTTAGAAGATTGTTTATTAATCGTTTTAGATGTACCTAATTTTATTAGAGTAGATGGTATTGAAGATTTAGAATATAAAACAATTTTAAAAATAGATCATCATCCTGCCGAAGATATAATCGGGGAAGTTGACTGGACTGATGAAACTAAATCTAGTACTTGTGAAATGATTACTAATTTAATTATGAATACAAAATTAGTCATGGATCAAAAAATAGCTGAGAATTTATATTTAGGTATGGTTTTTGATAGTGATCGTTTTTTACTAAGAAATACTAGTAAAGAAACATTTAAAACTGTTTATGATTTATTAAATGAATCTCATATTAATTTTGTTCCTTTATATGATTTATTATATGAAAGAAGTATAGTTGAAGAAAAATTTAGAGCTTATTTAATAAATAATATTAATATAACAGAAAATAATTTTGGTTTTATTAATGTTCCTGATAATATCTTAAAAAAATATAAAGTAGAAGCATCAGTTGTATCTAATCAAGTTAATGACTTCTTCTTTATAAAAGAACTTATTTGTTGGATGTTTGTTGTTTATGATGAAAGAAATAATATTTATAAAGCAAATATTAGAAGCAGAGGTCCAGTTGTTAATGAAATAGCCAGTAAATATAATGGGGGAGGACATAAATATGCTTCAGGTTGTCGAACACAAAATTATAAAGACTTAGAAGCATTAGCTCATGATTTAGATTTAGCTTGTAAAGCCTATCTTGATCAAGAAAATAATTAAAATGGAAATAGAAAGATTTAAGAAAAAAAATAAAAATGAATATACGATATATTTTAAAAATAATTCTAATATAAATTTATATGAAGAAACAATTATTAATTTTAATATAATAGGTAAGAAAAAAATTAATAAAGAAGAATTAGATAAAATAATATTATATAATCAAAAATATGAAGCTTATTATAAAGCTTTAAAAGATTTAACTTCTAAACTTAGAACTGAAAAAGAATTAAGAATAAAATTAGAAAAAAATAATTATACACAGAATAATATTGATTATGCAATTAATAAATTAAAAGAACAAGGTTATCTAAATAAAGAATTATATTTAAAAAGTTTTATCGCGGATCAAATCCATTTAACCTTAAATGGGCCAAATAAAATAATATATAATTTAGAAAAATTAGGTTTTGAAAAAACAGAAATAGATTCTTATATGGATTTATTAAATAATAATTTATGGTTAGAAAAAATAAATAATATTATTATTAAAAAAGAGAAATTAAATAATAATTTATCTATATCTTTATTAAAAAATAAAATATATCGAGATCTATTAGTTCTTGGTTATAACCAAGAACTAATAGATCAAGCTATAAATGAATATGAATTTAAAGAAAATCCTAAGATATTAGAAAAAGAAATAAAGAAAATAAAAAAAAGATATCAAAATAAATATAATGGTGAAGAATTAAAAAAAGTAATAAAAAATAAATTATATCAAAAAGGATTTAAATTAGAAGACATAGATTTAGACAATTATTAATGTCTAAATCTATGTTTTTTCTTTATATTTAAATAATTCATGATATAATTTAAATATATGTAGGTGAGATTATGAAATATTTTAAACATATTATTTTTATATTATCCTTATTTTGTTTTATTGGTATTGTTCAAGCTAAGAAAGTTGAATGTAGATATGGATCTGGTGGAACTGTTGTTGTAGTTGGAATTGATGAATCAGGTAATTTAATAGGTAAAAATGGTAATAATGGGGATCCAAGACAATTTGATTTTAGTTCTATATCTGCAGGAGCATTTATTGATAGTAATGGTAAATATTCTTGTCCCGATAATATTAATTATGCGACTGTTCAAAATACGGGTGGAATAGGTACTATATTAAAATTTTCCTTTGTTGCTACTAAAACTTCAAATGAACTTCCTAATATTGTTTCTGGAAATGTTATAGATAATAGTGAAAGTTCTGATGCTAAAAAAGTTGATTATAGTTGTGCTTATGGTAATACTGGTCAATATGTTATAAATTATTATACCGATGGAACCTTTGCACCAGCTGATAGTAGATATCATGCGGATAGTAGTCTTAAAACAAATGGTAGCTGTTTAAAAGCTGTTTATTTTTGTCAAGGTTCTATTTTGACAACCCAAAGAACTTGGCAAAATAATAATTGTATATCTCTTGATCAATATAAAGATGAATATGTTAAAGATAAAGATGATCTTAATAATAATAACAATAAAGAAGAGCCTATTCCTGAAGGGGAAATAAAAGATATAAATTTTTGTAGTCAACCTGGAATATTAAAAGCTTTTCAAATAGTAGGTTATGTATTATTTGTTTTAAAAATATTAGTACCTTTAGTATTAATTGGACTAGGAATGGTTGATTTTGCGAAAGCTGCAGTATCTAGTGATGATAAAGCAAATAAAGAAGCCTTGAATACTTTAATTAGAAGATTAATAATTGGAGCTGTTATTTTCTTTATTCCAACAATAATAAATTTTGTTCTTCTTATGGTTGATGATCAAATTGTTAATACAGTAGGAAAAAATTCAAACTTTATTAATTGTACTAATTGTTTATTTGATCCAGCTGGTAAATGTGCTGATGCTCGTTTAGAACAAAATAATAGTCCAACAACAGGAGGACAAAGTGGGGAACAATTTGGAGGAAGAAAGTAAGAATCTAATTTATTAAAAACATAATAAATAGTTGTTGATCTTCAACAACTATTTTTCATAATATAAAAAAGAAAGCTTTTTAGCTTTCTTCACTATCTTGTTGTCTAACACTTTGAAGTAAATTAGTAATATAGGTTGTGTATTGTTTTTTTACTGTATCATCTTCAATATTCATGCCATATTCTTGACGATAATGTTGTAAAGCTAAAACGGAAGTATCTGAATGTTCAGAACGATAATCATCACCTAATTCTTTTAATATTTCATCTTTAACTTTACTTAATTCTTCTTTTTCATATGTTTTAGTTTTTAATATTACATGATATCCTAATTCTGTTGTAATAACATCAGTAGAGAAAGCTCCATCTTTTAAACGATAAGCATTATCTAATAATTCATCATATTCTTTACTTAAATCACCATAAGTAATCTTTCCAAGACTACCACCATTATCTTTTGTAGCTTCATCTTTAGAATATTCTTTAGCTAATTCTTTAAATGTTTTTTCAACATCATCAGCTTTTTTTAATTTTTCAATTATTTCTTTAACAGTATCTTTAGCTTTATTTTCAGCTTCTGTTTTTTCATCACTTGTTGCTCCATCTTTAACATCAGATGTAATTAATATATGTGATAATTCAACATCACCTTTTAAAACATCATTATAATATTTTTCAACTTGTTCATCAGTTATTTGTAATTTAGCATATTCATCTACAACATGATCTCTCATTTCATTATTATATACATAATCTTCATAAGCATCTAAATCACTAAAACCATAATTCATTAAAACTAATTCTGTTTGATCCCCATATTGGGCTTTAAATCCCGCTGCTGCATTTTCAGCATAAGCTCTAGCATCATCTATATAATCCTTAAATTCAGTTTCAAAGATATAAGAATCAACCAAATTAATTAAAGATGATAATGCATAATTATTTTTCATATTTTCATATAAATCATTAGCACTTATCATATGTCCATTTTCAAAACTAACTATAGCTTCATCACCATTAGATAATTTTGGGACTTTACCACAACCTGTTAGTGCAAGTGTTAATACACACATTGCGACAATTTTTTTCTTCATAACACTCTCCTTATCAATTTTAATTATAACAATAAAATAGGGTAATTACAAGAAATTTGCACTATTTTCTAACTTTTAAACTTAGTAAAAGCACGCACCAAACTTTTATTTTTCCATACAATATTAATGAAAAGACAAAATAAAAGGAGGAAAGTTATATGAATCAATGTGGAAATGGCCTTGGTGCTGCAATAATTCTAGTTTTATTCATTTTATTAATTATTATACTAGGGGCTTTCATTTAATTTTTATATAAATTTTAAATAAGGAGGTTTATTATGTGTTGTCAAAACAACTCATCTGGTAGCAACAATAATGGAGGATATAATTATTTCTTTATTGTTTTAATTCTATTTATTTTACTTACTATCATTTGGGGTGGAGCTTTTGCTTATTAAAGCAAAGGCTTCTTTCTTTTTTAAAAAGACTTTTCTTTTAAGATATTTTTTGTTAAAATTAAGACAAGGAGTATTAAAAATATGGAAGTAAGAGATTTAGGTTTAATTGTCATGGAAAATTGTCAAGAATTAGGGGAAAAGGTTGATGATACGATAAAAAGGTTAAGAAAGACAGATAAAAGTTTTATTATTCCCATAGAAGAAGTAAGATTTAAAGATGGGGAAGCTAAAGTAGTAATTGAAGAGAGTATAAGAGGAAAAGATTTATATATATTATGTGATACCCATAATTATAATATTACTTATCCTATGTATGATTTTATTAATCATAAGAGTCCAGATGACCACTATATGGATTTAAAAAGAACGATATTAGCAACAATGGGACATGCTGATAGGTTAAATGTTATTATGCCACTGCTTTATGCCTCAAGACAACACCGCAGAAAAAGAAGAGAATCACTTGACTGTGCTTGGTCTTTACAAGAACTAGCCCACATGGGAGTATCCGAAATAATAACATTTGATGCGCATGATCCTAATGTGCAAAATGCTATTCCAATGTTACCATTTGATAATTTTTATACAACAAATGATATGTTAAAAGAATTTTTAAGTCAAGAAGATTTTAAAAGAGAAGATACAATGGTTATTAATCCTGATTCAGGAGCATCAGATAGAGCAAGATATGTAGCTGATATTCTTGGAACAGAAGTAGGTGGATATCAAAAAAGAAGAGACCATTTTCATGTTGAAAATGGTCAAAACCCAATTGTTTCTCATGAATATAATGGTAAAGATGTTTTAGGGAAAACTATTATAATTGTTGATGATATGTTAGCAAGTGGAACATCAATGTTAGATGCCGCAAAAGACTTAAAAGAAAGAGGAGCAAGTAAAATCTATTTCTTTGTTACTTTTGCTTTATTTACTAATTTAGAAAAAGAAATAGAAGATGCTTATAATGAAGGTGTATTTACAAGAATATATGCCACTAACCTAAATTATGTTCCAGAAAAAATATTAAAGAAAGAATGGTTTTGTTCAGTTGATTTATCAATGTATTTAGCTACAATTATTGATACATTAAATCAAAATAAATCAATATCTGATTTAATTCATGATAATTCTGCTTTACAATTAGTTCGAAAGAAGAATTAACAATGGAAAATTTTTATGATAAATGTCAAAATAAAATAAAAGAAATAATAAATGAAGAAAATAATAAACCTATAGATTTAGTAGATAAACAAATAAAAGCTTTTACTATATATAAAACATTTATTAAAGAAATATTACCAATTATTATTAATAGATATATTAATTATGAATTAAAAACAGATATATTAAGTAGTGATACTAAAGATAATTTTAATATTAAAGAAGAATATATGCAATTTAATTTATCTATTGTATCTACATCTAATGAATCTTTTAAATATCTATATAATAAAAGAGATTATAAAAATTATTTAATAATAAATAAAGAATTATTTTCTCTTCTTTTAGATTATATAAAAAGAATGGTTTCTCGTAATAAAATAGAAATGAAAGAAAAATATCAAAATAAAACAGATTATGATTTAGAAAATTATGATAAAGAATATTATGAAAATTATTATAGTTTAGATTTATATTTTTCTTTACCTATAAAAGATTTAATTGACTGTTATTATAATGAATTACAAACAGTAGAATTAATGGAAGAAGAAATAAATATCTTAAAAGAAGAAAATAATAAATTAAGATAAAAATACTTAAAGTTTAATCTTTAAGTATTTTTAATTAGGTAAAGGAGTTATATTAAGATCTGTTCCCATTGATTCTAATACTCCAACATATTTAGTATATAATCTTTTATAATCTTTTAAATAAGTATCATCAGTCATTTTACTAAAGGGAATAACTTTATGATCACTATGGGTTGCTGTTTTAATTGGATCACCTGTATAAGAAGTAAAAATCATTTCTCCTCCTAAGTTATCTATTGTTATATCAGTTTTATCATTATCAACTGTTTTAGTTATATCAAAAGTAGCTAAAACACTAATTAATTTATTAAAATCATCAGTTCCATATTGATTAGAAATAAAATTACCTAAAGAATAAAAAACTAAAGTATCATCAATAAATGTAACGGGTTGTAAAACATGAGGATGATTACCAATTATGATATCAACACCTAGGCTAGCCAAATAAGAAGCTATTTCTTGTTGTTTAGCATTAGGTTTATCTTGATATTCGACTCCCCAGTGCATAGCCACAATTAAAAGATCAACTTTATCACGAACAGATTCGATATCTTCTTTTACTTTTTCAGGATCATAAACATTAACTAAATAATCTTTTCCTTTAGGAACAGGTAAACCATTAGTCATTTCCGTATAAGATAATAAAGTATAAGTAATATTATTTTTTTCTTTTATCATAATACTATTATCATGATTTATTTTACTATCTGCTATACCATGATATAAAGCATTAGTTGTTTGCCAATATTTATAACTATTAATAATACCTTCTTCTCCCTTATCTAAAGTATGATTAGAAGCTAAACTAACAACATTAAAACCAGCATTTAACATTGCATCCCCATATTCACTTGGTGTATTAAATCTTGGATAACCACTTATACCAAGATTTGTTCCTCCAAAAACTGTTTCTTGATTATAATAAGCTAAATCATAATTACTAATTATATCTTTAACTTCCGTTAAAGCTCCAGAAAAATCCCAAGTATTATTTCCTGTTGCATAAGTTCTAAAAATAGTATTATGAATTAAACCATCCCCAGTTGCTAACATCTTTAATTTATAAACTTTTGGTTTATCATCTTCAATAGGATCATTAATTATTTCTTTATTTTCTTCATAATTATTCTTTTCTTTTAAATTATTTTTTTGATAATATTTAATGGTAAAAGTTAATATAAAAGTACATATAGTTAAAAATAAAAGAATTGATATTAAACCTTTTATTTTTAATTTTCTTCTTTTAGCCATTATTTTATTTCTCCTTTTAACATATCATATACTTCTTCTCTCGAATATTTATGATCTTTATCTTTATAACCAGGAAGTAAATGCATATGAACATGTTTAATTATTTGGGAATCTCCATAGTTAAATAAAACAGTTAAAGATTTTTTATCTAATTTATCTAATTGAACCTTTATTATTTTTTTAGCTACCATTTGCATTTTTCCTAAAGTATCAGAATCTAATTCCATAATATCTGTAATATGTTTTTTAGGAATAATTAAGGTATGACCATCACAGTCAGGATAAGCATCAAGAATAGCCATGATATCATCATCTTCATATAAACATAAAGAATCTACTTCTTTATTAATAATTTTACAAAATAAACAATCATCTTTCACTTTAAATCACCTAAAATAATTATATATTTAAAGTATAATTTTGTCTATAAAATAACTATTTACAAGTAAAATATTTTTATTTATAATTAATTTAGGAGTTGAAAAGAAATGACAAAAAAAAGTATTGTTGTAAAAGAAGAAAAGGATGAAGTTATAAATAAAAAAGAAGTAAAAAAAGAAACAGAAGTTAATTTTAAAACTTCTGGTAATTCTATATTAATATCTGTAATTATGATTATTATTGGAGCTATATTATTTTTTATTCCTGATGGTATAAACTCTATTATTGGTTATGTTATTGGAGGATCTTTCCTTTTAGCAGGTTTATTAACCGTTTTAAAATATTTTAAACCAAATGTTAAAGCTAGTATTATTAATTTAGTAAGTGGTATTTTATATTTTGCTGTAGGTATAATTATTATTCTTAATCCCACGATTGTTATGCAAATAGTAACAATTATATTTGGTATATATATGTTAATTAATGGTATATTAAAATATTATAATTGTTATTTAATAAAAGAAACAACTGATAAAAGATGGCGTTTAAATTTAATAAGTGGAAGCATTATTATTATATTTGGTTTAATATTAATAATTAATCCCTTTGCTAATTTAATGTTAATAACCAAGATAACAGGAGCATTCCTTATTATTGTCGCTATATATGATATTATTAATCAATTAATATTAAGTAAATAATAAAAGTATTTTCTTTTAAAATAGCCAAAAGAAAAGACGTTTTCCAAGATAATATCAAGGAATAACGTCTGCCAAACCATTTATATTATATGGTAAAAAAAACAATAAAAAATTATGATTTATTATTCATTATGGATAATAGCCAAAAGGAAAGATTTTTTCCAAGATAATATCAAGGAATAACTTCCGCATATCCATATGTAGACGTTACTAAATTAGTAACATTTACATTTATATTGTATCTTAATATAGTAAAAAAAACAATAAAAAATTGTGATTTTAATTTTGCAATAAACTATAAGTTTGAGACTTGTAAAAAAGTCGTTGTTGTGTTATTATGAATATGTCAAGGAAACTTGCGTAAAATAAAAATGGAACATTCAATATTTCCAATTGTTGAGTGCTACCAAGTAAAGGTAAAACACCCTAATTCAGTTGTTGAATTGGGTGTTTTTCTAATTTAGTATTACAAAAAGTAATGCTATAAGTAAAAAGACGATTATGAGTAAAGTTAAGACTAAAAAATCTTTCTTGTTCATATCACATCACCTCCTAATCTATTTCAAGTTAAGAGATAACACCCAACGTATATTGAAGTTATGTTTAATATTGATAAGCATTTTAATTTGCAAATTTTAAAAGTTTTGTCGAACGATGTCGAAGTGCTTGCAAAGAAAATAATTTAATATATAATAAAGACTTGTTACTAATTTGGGACGTCTGTATATTTCTTTTGGCGGACTTTGGTTTTAAGGGGGGTTTTGGTTATCCTATTAACTTAGAACTGAGGGATGAGGTCAAAGGAGGAATACAATGAACGATAAAAAATTTTATCAAGTAATTATAATTTTACTGTTATTCATCATGATTAATAGCCAAAAGAAAAGACGTTTTCCAAGATAATATCAAGGAATAACGTCTGCCCAACCTGTAGACGTTACTAAATTAGTAACATTTACATTTATATTGTATCTTAATATAGTTAAAAAAACAATAAAAAATTAAAAAATGTAAAGTAAAAAGAAGTAAGTAAAGCAAATGTAA
>CANRDD010000030.1 GCA_947629305.1 uncultured Bacilli bacterium
CATAACTATATATTTTATAATTTTGATTTGGTTCAAGTTCTGTTCCATCATCTAATGTCTTAAATGTATAACTATTATCTGGACTTTCATGATAGGTATAACTTAAATTTTCGGCAATAGTTCTAAAAGACATTGTTGCTGGTTCTTCACTTGTTTTTTCGATAGCAAAATAATATTTATCGACATCAGCTGTTCCTTCATCTATATTTGTAGTAGCTGTTATACTATGCCAGTCTTTATCTGGGGTTATACTATTTACATTTATTAATTTATATGTTTCTTGATCATCTGTTGTTATTTGGATTCTGCCCCTGAAAGTTTTTCCAGCATTTTCATATTGATTTGTTGTTAAATTAACTAAGGTTACTTTTATTTGCCATTCTTGGGTTGTTGGTTTATCATCTGTTGCTTTTATATCATAATCCTCAGCTATTTTAAAAGCCATGGTTCTTTTCTCAGTAATATCAAAACCTTCCTTATCTTCTATATAAGTTAAACCAGGAATATTCTTTACAATATTACCCTTTGGATCTTTTATTTGTAATATTAATTCAGGTTTCTTTTCTTCTTTGGTTGAATAAATAAAATCATTATCATCAACAATAAAGTAAACATTATAAGTTCTTTCTGCTTGTTTTTTAACATCAGATGGGGTTAGTATTGCTTTAACACTTGCTTCACCAAATTTATCTGGAGCACCCTCATAAAAGTCTGTTTGGTCTGCTGTAATACTAATATCACCTGTTTTTTCAAACATTAATGATTCGGTTCTTCCTGATTGAGCATTAATATCCGATTCTGCTCCATCACCTAATTGAGCTGCAAAATAAGCAAAAGTTCCTCCTACTAAAGATGCTAATATTATGCCAATTGTTACTAAAATATAAATATTTTGTTTATTTTTTAAATCCATTTTCTTTAAATTATTAATTAAATTCTTCATAATTACCCATCCTTTTTTCATAATTTTTCATATTTTTTGCCACTTTTTATCACTTTTCTATTTTATTTTGTTTAATTTAAGTATAAAATATACTCACGTCATATTATGTCTACTATTAAATTATAATCAATAATTTAATAAAAAACAATACAAACATGACATCATTTGTCGTTGAAATGACAATTTAAATACGACATACTTTTTTTATAGGTGATAATTTATGTTTAAAAAATATCGTTTATTAAAAAAATTAACTCAAGAACAACTTGCTGAGTTATTAGATTTAAGTACGAGACAAGTTCAAAGAATAGAAAATGGAGAAAGTATGCCAAGTTTAGATACCTTAAAAAGATTAATTGAAATATTAGATATAAGTGATAAAGATATATTAGATTATATAAAAAAATAACCCCATTATTTACCAATTGTAGAAGTTATTTTTTTATGTTACACTCTTTATAAGGAGCTTAAATTATGATGTTTAAAGAATATCGGGAAAAACTAAATTTAACAATTGAAGAATTAGCTAAATTAACTAATCTTAATAGTGAAACTATTAAGAATATTGAAAATAATAAATGTACACCCCAGTTAAAGACTTTAAAAAAATTAATTAAAGTTTTAAAGATAAGTAATCAAGATATATTAAATTATTTAAAAATATCTTCTAAGTAATTAGAAGATATTTTTAGGTTATTACTTCTCGAAATCGTTAGTAAATTAATACTAGGTAAAGATCAAGAAATATATCATGTACATAAGTAATACCTGTTGTACATATTATCTATTATTTCTTAATATTAAATATTTATAGTACCAGTTTTTTCTAATTGTTCTTCTTCTCTTCGATAATTTAAAGCCATACCAATAGTAAAGATTAAAGCTAAAATATAAAACCATAACATTAAGATAACAATATTAGCTAAACTACCATAGAAGGTTGTATAATGAGCTATATGATTAATATAAAAAGAATAGATACCTGTTACTATAATCCAACCTATACTAGTAAAAAGAGCTCCATATCCAACACTTTTACTTTTAACTTTTTTATTAGGAGCTATAGTATATATTACTTTAATAAAGAAATAAATAATAAGCCAAGTAATAGGTCCATTTAATAACTTAAAGACAGCAGTTATTTTATTAGTTACATTAGAGTTTAAATTAACCATTTGAATTAAATCAATAATTGTACTACCAAAGACAGGTACTATTAACATAAAGATAAAAAGAATAACTAAAAATAAAGTCATAACTAAAGCTTTAATTCTTCTTTCTAAAAAACTATTTTGTTCTTCTCCATATATAGCATTAGATGTAACAATAATCGAAGCAGATCCATTAGAAGCAATATAATAACCACCTATAATAAGGAGAAGAAAACGAAAACCTATTTTTTGTTCAACTGGTGTTACAAGTAATAAATTAGCAATATCAGTTGAAAAAGCTTTTTCAATAAAATTATAAATAATATCTGTCGATAAATTTAATAAAGATGCTCCATAAGTAATTAAAG
This sequence comes from uncultured Bacilli bacterium, assembly GCA_947629305.1. Classification (GTDB taxonomy): domain Bacteria; phylum Bacillota_I; class Bacilli_A; order RF39; family UBA660; genus Onthocola_B. The sequence continues at coordinate 2,463 of CANRDD010000030.1, forward strand.
TAATTGTTGGAACTAAAGCTAAAACAAAGAAAAAGGCCAGTTGTCCTGGTAATATTGCCATCTCTGGTCTTTTAATAACTTTTAAAAAGTTCTTAGAAAAATTCTTTAATCTTGTTCTTATTCTTTTTTTCATTATTAATCACTCTTTTGTTTTTTTATTTGTTCCATAGCTTCATTTAAAGCATCTTCTATTGTTTTAATATCATCTATTATCATACTATAACCAAATTCTGCTCCATAAGGATAAGGTAATTTTTTTAATTCTTTATTTAACTTATGAACATAACTAGTTACTTGTTTTTGACTATATCCTACTAAGTAAATAACAAATTCATTCCCATCTGTTCGCATTATTTCACTATTATCTAATTGTGTTTTAATTAATGCATTAGCTGCTGCTTTAATTTGTTTATCCCCTTCATTATATCCTTCAATATCATTTATTTCTTGAACTTTATTTAAATCAATAGCAATAATAGTCTGAGGATATATTGTATTATTATTCCATACACTAATATTTTCATTTAAAAAGTTTCTATTTTTTAAACTAGTTAATTGATCAATAAATTTTAATTTATCATCTTTTTTTATCTTTCTAGCTATAATAATCTTTTTACTTTTTCTAATTATTAATAAAGCTATAATAATTATTATTAAAACGATATATATTATATATTTAGCAAATTTAGATATAATAGATCCTATTTTAACTGTTTCATAATGATTATCTAATCCTTCTAATCTTATTTCTTTATGATCTAAAGTCATCATATATTTATCTAATAATTTAGCTAATATATCATTATTATATACTTTAAATTCATATTTTTTATTAATACTACCTTGATATTTAGAAGTATAATTATCTAATTCATTATCTTTATAATAATCAAAAGAATCATAATCCATGATAATATAAGTATCTAATTTATTTAATTTAAATAATTCTTTTTGATTACTATATGTCTTTATATTAATATTACTAATATTTTTAATATAATCATATATTAAACTATTTTCTTCTACATATACTTCTTTATTTTTTAAAGAATTAATATTATTAATAACATTAGAATTATTTCTTCTTGATGCTATCGTATAATATATTGGTATACCACTTGTTGTTTTATAATCACTATTTAAATTATAATAATTAAAATATAAATCAATATTATTCTTCTTTATAGCTTCCCAAAAATGATCAAAATTCTTATATTTATTAAAGTTAAAATCAACACTAGCAAAAGCACTAAACTGGCTTAAATAAATAGCAACAATACCCCCATATTCACCACCCATGATAACTTCATATGGGCTATTATTAACAAAACCATAATTATATTCAATAGCCTCTAGATTAGCTACTTCTTCATCAGTTATTTTTAAACTTTTTTGAAAAACATTAAATTCTTGTTTATTAAAATATTTATTAAAATTATCCATCCATTTATGATAATATTTTTCTATAATATTACTTAATAAAGAATTATCTTTTTGGATTGTATAATATATATTTATATCACTAAAATGATAATTAATATAATAATTATTATCTAATATATAATCTAAATATTCCATCAAAGGAACAATAATATAATTTACTTCTTTTGGAAAAGCATTTAATAATTCTTCTTGATTATTATATATTTTTAAATTTAAATTATTTAAATATTTAGTTATATTTATTTGATCATTATTTATAATACCTATAGATAAATTTTCTAAATTTATTTCATCAGTTATTAATTCATTATTATTGCTTATTAAAACATAATGATCTTTATATATAACTAAATCATTATCTGTTAAAGTATTTTTTACCCCTAAACTTATCCCTTGGGGATTACTTCCTATATTATAAGTAATAGGATTTATTTCGATACTATAATATTTAGAAAAATCATTTAAAAAATCATAATAGATTCCTATTCCATTTTTCCCAAATACATTAGCATTATTAATAACATTAATATTTTGAACTTTATTAATATTAGTATCTAACCAATTTCTTTCTTCTATTGTTAATTTATTTTTATCATTTATAGTTAAAAAGAAAATGCTACTAATAGCGATAATTATTCCTAAAGTAATAAGAACAATAAGCATATTTTTCTTTTTTTTCATAATCTATTCTACACTTTCTACTTGCGTATTATTATTCCAAATAACACCAGTTCCACTGACATTATGACTACCCATGATGGTAAAGCCTTCACTATTTTCACTTGTTGGACAATATAAAGTAAAGTTTAAATCATAATATGATAATATATCTTCACTAAATTTAGCTACAGAATCAATGGCTTTACTTTGGGCTTCTACTAAGGTGGTGTCAGGAATAAATTCCAAACGAATATATATTACTCTTCCCCCAGATGTTTTAATTGTAACCTTATCAATTAATTCATCCGCTTCTAAACTTGTTTTATAATCACTTTTAAGAGTATCCGTGATTGGATATTTATCAATATCTTTTAAACGATCTCCATAAGTGGATTTACTACCCCCAAGAAAAAATGTTATACAAACAATGGCAATAGCAATTAAACAAGCTAATAAGATTAATAGAAGAACTATTAAGACTTTATTCTTTTGCCAAAGTGCTTTTATTTTATTCAAAACCTTTCACCTCTTGGTAATATTCATTATACTACATTATATTTTAAGACGCAAATATTTATTATTTTTAAAAGAAGTTATTCTTTTTCCATAACTTCTTTTATTTTAGCTTGATTCCAAATAGGAATATTTAATTCTATGGCTTTTTGATATTTACTGCCTGGGTTTTCGCCAAGAATTAAGACATCGGTTTTTTTACTCACAGATTCGCTAGCCACTCCTCCATGATTTTCAATAAATTCTTTTATTTCATCTCTGGTTAAATCCAGAATAGTACCTGTTATAACAAATTTTTTCCCTGTTATTAAAGGGTGCACCTTTTTCTTTGGACCTAAATAATTCATATTTAAACCAAGTTCTTTTAAATTATTTATTAACTCTTCATTATTAGCAAAGAAACTTGTTATATTTACAGCTAAAGTATGACCTATATCTTTTATTTGTTCTAAGTCTTCTAAAGATGCTTTTCTTAAATTATCAAGTGTTTCAAAATTAGCTGCTAAAAGTTTAGCTGTTTTACTACCAATGCCATTTATTCCTAAACCAAATATTAATCTTTCTAAACTATTATTTTTACTATTCTTAATATTATCTATAATATTTTTTAATTTTTTTTCACCATAACCATCAAATTCTAAGATTTGTTCTTTTTTAGCTTCTAAATGATATAAATCAGGTATATTTTTAATAAAACCAAGATTATATAATTCTTCAACAATTTCATCTCCTAAACCTTCAATATTCATGGCATCACGGGAAACAAAATGAATTAAAGCTTCAATATTTCTTTTAGGACATAAAGGATTTAAACAAAAATAATCAACATTACCCTCTTTTTTAACTAATGGCTCATGACACATAGGACAATTCTTAATCATTTTAAATTCTATTTCTTTTCCAGTTCTTCTTTCTATTTTAGCTTCCACTACCTCAGGAATAACATCTCCAGCTTTACGAATAGAAACAATATCCCCGATTTTTAAACCTTTTTTTATTACATAATCTTCATTATGAAGAGTAGCTCTTCTAATTGTTGAACCAGATAAAATAACTGGTTCTAAAACCGCATTCGGGGTAATTTGCCCTGTTCGGCCAACTGTAAAAATAATATTCTTTAATTTCGTTAAAACTTCTTTGGCAGGAAACTTATAGGCAATCGCCCACCTTGGATATTTGGCAGTAAAACCTAATTCTTTTTGCATTTGTAAATCATTAACTTTAATAACTACCCCATCTATATCATAGGGAAGTTCTCTTCTTTTTTCTTTGGCTTCTTTAATAAAGGCTAAAATACCATCAATATCTTTAACTAACCTATTTAAAGGATTTACTTTAAAACCTAAAGACTGCATAAAATTTAAAGATTCATATTGGGTTTTAATACCATAGTCTTCAGGATTAGGTAAATGATAAATCCAAGTATCTAAGTTTCTTTGCGCGGCAACTTTTGAATCTAATTGTCTAATTGATCCCGCGGCTGCATTCCGGCAATTTTGTAAAAGGGGTTCATTATTCTTTTCTCTTTGCTTATTTAATTTAGCAAGAGTTTCTTTACTCATATATATTTCCCCGCGTACTTCAATTGATAAATCTTTCTTTAATACTAAAGGTAAACTTTTTATTGTCTTAACATTATGGGTTATATCTTCACCAACTTGCCCATCGCCCCTTGTTACTCCTAAAGTTAAATTTCCATCATCATAATGAAATGATCCACTTAAACCATCTATTTTTAACTCACAAACATACTCAGGATTATAACCACTTTTTCTAATTCTTTCATCAAAATCCCTTATTTCTTCTTCACTAAATACATCAGGTAAAGATAACATGGGTACTTGATGCGTTATTTTATTAAACTTTTGAATAACTTGCCCACCTACTCTTTTAGTTGGACTTGTTTCTTTGGCATACTCGGGATATTTCTTTTCTAATTCTTCCAATTCTCTTAAATACTTATCAAATTCTTGATCAGTTATTGTTGGATTATCTAAAACATAATAATTATAATTAGCTTCATTAATTATTTTAGTTAATTCTTCTATTCTTTTTTCTATTTTCATAATTCTCTTGGATATACTCCTTTTTCTATTAATTTATTTAATTTTTCTTTAAAAATACTTAAATCTTCTTTATATGTAACCCCAAGCCAATTTGATAAAGAAGATGCTGCTTTAAATTTTATTTGCTTATTTCTTATATATTTTTTTAAAACATCTGTTAAAATAAGTTCATTATCCATCGTTATAGGTTGTTGCCAAAATTCTTTAAATTCTTCCTTTATTAAATTAAATATACTTGGTTTTAAAACAAAAAAGTTTAAAGATACTTCTTGTTCTTTTAAAATAACTTTTCTTTCTTTTGTTTTTTTATTCTCAGCAATTATTTTATTTTCTTCTTCATATATAGTACATTCATCAATATTTTCTATATATCCATCCTTTATATTAACTACCCCACGGTTAACTTTTCCATGCTCACTTTTCGCTAAATAAAAGGGATAATTAACTGATAAATAGGTATAAGGATCACTATTTTCTTCTAAAAACTTTGATGCTATTTGGTAAGCACTTGCACCATAAAAGTCATCAGCATTAATCATGGCAAATGGTTCATTTATTAATTTTTCACAAGATAAAAGAGCATCCGCGGTGCCAAGCATTTTTTCTCTTTTAGCAGGAATATGAACAAAGGATGGAACATTTTGCCAAGTTTGAAAAGCAAAAAGAACTTTAATTTTATCTTGATATTTAGAAGTAATATGTTCCTTAAAATAAGTTAAATTTTCTTCCTTTATTACAAATATTACTTTGGTAAAACCAGCTTTGATGGCATCATAAACAGAATAATCGGCAATAATTTCCCCATTTGGTCCAACGGGCTCTATTTGTTTTAAACCGCCAAAGCGAGTTCCCATCCCCGCGGCTAAAATAACTAAAGTTTTTTCCATTTTCATCACTTTTCCTTCTTTAATCCTCCATAATTACTTAAAAATCTTTTAATTCCCACATTCTTATTAAAAGCAATGGTTACAAATTTATCATCAGCATCAACAACAACTCCACGGCCAAACATTGAATGAACAACTATATCTCCAGCTTGATAAAGCTTAGCATCTTTACTATATAATGAACTTTTATCAATAGCTTTCGAAGAAGAAAATTTCGTATAATCATCTTTATCAATTAGATCCTCGCTTATCTCAGTAATAAACCGGCTTGGTATATTTGTTCTAACATCACCATATAACATCCTACTTTTAGCATTAGTTAAATATAGTCTTTCTTTAGCTCTTGTTATTGCTACATAACAAAGTCTTCTTTCTTCTTCTAAACCTTTTTCTTCTTGTAAACTCATCGCATGAGGCATAATATTTTCTTCCATTCCTGCCAAAAAGACACATTTAAATTCTAATCCTTTGGCTGAATGAATTGTCATTAATGTTATAACATTATCATTATCTTGATGTTCAGCCACATCACTCACAATACTTATTTCATCTAAAAAATCTTCTAGATTAACTGTCCCTGTTTCATTTTGATAATTTTCTGTAACACTTCTAAATTCTAATAAGTTTTCTAATCTTAATTCATTTTCTAAATTTTGTTCTGTCTCTAATTCTTTTTTAATTCCACTTTTTTCTAATACATCATCTATTAATTCCGTTAAGTTTAAGTTTTTAGCATCTTCTTGTAATTCTTTAATTAAACTTTGAAACTTTAATTCTTTAGGACTACTTAAAGAGGCAAACATACTAGTATTATTTTGATTTGCTTTTTCTTCTAATTCATTAATAGATTTTATTCCTATTCCTCTTTTAGGTTCATTAATAACTCTTTTTAAAGATACATCATCATCTGTATTTACTATTAATCTTAAATAACATAATAAATCTTTTATTTCTTTTCTTTTATAAAAGTAATAACTACCTGTTACTTTATAAGGATAATTTTGTCTAATCATTCCATCTTCTATGATTCTTGCTTGCCCATTAGTCCTATATAAAATAGCAATATCTTGATATTTATAACCATTTGCTAATAACTTATTTATTTCTTCTAAAATTAAATTTACTTCTTGTTTTTCATCATTAGCCCTCATATACTTAATTTTGATACCTTCCCCAAGGTCACTAAATAATTCTAAATCTTTTCTTTCTTTATTATTTTTAATAACATCATTTGCCGCATTTAAAATAGTTGTAGTACTTCGATAATTTTGATTTAAAGTTATAACTAAACTATCAGGATAATCTCTTTCAAAATTTAAAATATTTTTATAATTAGCTAAACGAAATGCATAAATACATTGATTAGCATCCCCCACGACAAAAAGATTCCGATACTTCTTGGCTAATAAATTAACTAATTTATATTGAACTTCATTTGTATCTTGATATTCATCTACTAAGATATATTGATATTTTTCTTGATATTTATCTAATATATCTTGTCTTTGGGTAAATAAAACAACTGGTAATTTTAATAAATCATCAAAATCAACAGTATTATTTTTCTTTAAATATTTTTCATAAGCAAAATATACTTTGGCTGCGACTTCTTCAGGAGGAGTATTTAAAAATTTTTCTACTTCATAATCTTTTAACATTTCACTTTTAATAAAACTTATTTTACTTTTAATAAAACTGGGCGAATAACTTTTAGGATCATAACCTAAATCTTTTAATATTTTCTTAATTATGGATGTTACATCATCTGAATCAATAATGGTAAAATTACGAGTTAAACCTAAAGCTTCATAATTTTCTTTAATTATTCTTAAACCAAAGGAATGAAATGTACCTAAAAAAGCATTATTTTCCCCGATTAAGTTATACAAACGATCTTTCATTTCTTTCGCCGCTTTATTTGTAAATGTAATAGCTAAAATATGGGAGGAATAAATACCTTTTTGAATTAAATTAGCTATTCTCGTTGTTAAAACTTTTGTTTTCCCTGATCCAGCTCCCGCGATAACTAAACATGGTCCATCTTTATGTTCCACAGCCTTTATTTGTCTTTCATTAAGTCCCTTTAATATATCCATTTAACCCTCCATTATCTATTTCCTTATCCATTATAACAAATATTGAAAAAAAGAACTAGTCCTAGCTCTTAATATTTACCTAAAAAATTTGCATTATAATAAACTATTGTTCGACAATGTTTATAGGAACATTTGATGTGAGTGTCTGCCTCCAATCTTGGAAAAGAAAGGAGGCTTGGTAACAATGAAAAAAAGAACTTTTATTATAAAAGTCCTTAGACTTATTGCCATTATTATATTACGCTTTATTTTTTTAATAATAGCAATCCATCTATTCCTATCAATATGTCCAATTATTAGCTATATTTCTTCGATCAGCAATATAATTTTCATTAAGTTTATAATTACTATAACTAGCCCAATTATCAATTATTAAATTATTATCTTCATTAATAATACCTGAATTAATAATACTTATATTATTTAAATTATAATCTTTTATTTGTTCATAATCATTATATTTAATATTTAAATTATCCGCAAAAGAGGATAATTTTAATAATAATTCTTTATTATTTTCATTAATATTTAATATATTATAAGATACTTTAACTCTTTTATTAACTAAGTTATCTATATCTTTTACTTTATCTAATATCTTATCTTCATCTAAATTTAAATCTAGATTTATTTCTTGAACATTATATAATTTATTATTATAAATATAACCATTTTTAAGAATATTATCAATTGTCTCTAAAGATAAATCTTTAATATTAGGAATTAACTTAATTCCAAATGATGTAGCTAAACTCATAAACCAAGCAAATTTATCATTATTATAATTTAAATATACTTTATTTATTCCTAAACCATGCATATTTTTTAATTGATAATAAAATGATCTAGCACTATTTATATCATATATAAATGTTCCCATATTTCTTTTTATTTCTCTATTTATGCCTAATATACTTTTTTCAATTGTTATAATAGGTCTTATACCATAAGTATTTTCATCACTTACACTTAAAGCAAATCCTTCAATATTTAAAGCATAATTTTTAGAAATATCATCTTTTAAATTAGTAGAAGTAAAATAAGCCCCATTAACCCATCTTTTAGATCCTGTTCCTAAGTTATCTAAAAGCCAAGAACGATACTTATTTAAATATTCATCTTCCCTATAATTATCTAAAGTAAAGGTTGGAAACTCTAATAAATATTCTAATTCTTCTAAAGAAAAGATTCTTGCTTTATATTGAGAATAATCAATATTATCTATTTTATAATCATTTCCAAATACTAATCTATTATCCCAAGAAGCTGTTTGTTCCTGTAAATAATTTAATATTTGTTCATTAAGATTTGTAGCCATAGGAATAGTTTTACTAAAATTATTATTTAATATTAAAGATATATATTTATCATCTTCACTTATTTCATACCATTTCATGCATCCATTTGGATTACTTCTAGCATCTTTAACTACATCTTTGGCATTACAAGTCATTGTTATATCATAAGGATTTAAATAATAAACATCACCAGCATAAATATAATAATCATCTTGATAAGCTATATTATTTAAAGAAACAGGATTAATTGCTACGCTTTCTTTTGGACTTGCTTCTTGAATCACAATACTGGCTTTTAAAACATCTTCATCACTTGTTTTTTCTTTCGTCTTTAATTCTAATTGCCATGTATCAACTTTATGATCTTTCTTTAGTTCATAATTACTAACTAAATTTATTTTTCCTATATTATTATTTAAAAGAAAACCATATTCATCAGTATATTCTAAATTAGCTAATTCTTTTACTTCTTTATTATTAGGATCAATTATTTTTAAATATATAGCTTGATCTAAAGAAGAAGAATATTCATTAATATATAAAGTTATATTATATTGAGCATCATTTTTCTTAAATAAAGATGATTTTAATGCTACATCAAAAGAAGTCTTAGTTTTAGTATGTAAATCTAAGGTTTCATTATTCTTAAAAACTATTGAAGATTTATCTTTAGAAGAAAAAAGAAGAATAACTATTATAACTATTCCTAGAATAACAATTCCTAATCCTCCTAAAATAAAGTATTTTTTCTTTTCTTTCATAACCATCAACCTTTAAATAAAGTATAAAATAAGTTTAAAGATAAATCAATTATTTTATAGTTTTTTTAAAAACAAATAATCCTAAGATAATAATTAAACTTAAAAAATAATATTTATATTTTAAGAAAAATTCTTCATATTTATAATTTAATTTTTCATTATAATTAATATCTATATTAACTATTTCTTCATCATTATATTTTAATTTTAAAGTTCCTATTTTTCCTTTTGTTTTTTTATCAATAATATCTATTCCTTCATAATCATATACAATATTATCTTTTTGAAAATCATTAGGTAAATATTTATTTAAAGTAAAAGGAGCATAAAAATTAATTTCTTCTTTAGATAAATTATTTGTTTTTAAAGTAAGAATTAAATCATTTTTCGTTATAATATTTTGAACTTTATAATTATGCATAAAATAATCATAAATTGTTTTAGCATCCCGAATATTTTGATAACCATCACCAAAAGAAGCTGATGATACCAAAGCATAATGGACATCATCAAAGATTGCTAAACTAGCTAAGCACTTCCCTGCTTTTTTCGTGGTGCCGGTTTTTCCCCCAATTAAATAAGGCATTTCTATCTTTTCTTTTTTAACTAAATTACTTATGGTACTAGAAACTTGCATCGAGTGATCACTAAGCATATATTTATCTGATGAAATAATAGTTTGAAAATATGGATTTTGATAAGCGTATAAAAGCATTGTTAAAACATCTTTGACAGTTGAATAAGCCCCAGGTGAATCTAGTCCTGTTTCATTTTCAAAATGCGTATTTTTAAGACCTAAATCTTGGGCTTTTTCATTCATAAGTAAAACAAATTTAGCCCGAGATCCTGCAATATTATTAACTAATGCTTGCGCTGCATCAGCCCCACTTGGTAAAAGGAGGCCATATAATAAATCGAGGTAACTCACCCTTTGCCCTACTTTAAACCCAGCGACAGAAGCATTAGCTTCGACTAAACCTAAAAAATCATTTTTAGTTAAAACAACTACTTTATTAACATCATCAATATTTTCTAAAGCCACAATTGCTGTCATTATCTTGGTCATTGAAGCAATAGGTACTTTCTCTTCACTATTTTTTTCATATAATACTTTATTTTCATCCATATTATATAAAATAACATTTTGACTATCTAAGGATAATTCTAAAGATAATGCCGTTAAAATAAAAGTAAATAAACATATTGTTAAAAATAAAAATTTTTTCATATTCCAATTAAAAAGTCCTAAAGGACTTTAAATAATACGACCATCTAAATCAAGTTCACTTTGTTTATCTAAAGCAAGACTATTTAGTCTTTCATTATTCTTTTCTTCTACCATCATCTGTGTTTGTCTTGCAACATAAACATTTCCATTTTGATCTTTACTAGGAATATTTTCCGCTACTAAAACCATTTTTTGATTTAATAGAACTTGATTTTCTAAAAGAGTTTCTAAAATAATTTTTAAATTGCGATTATCTGGATCTTCTAAAAGCATATTTTCGACTCTTTCAATTGTATCTGTTAAAGAATAATTAACTTTATTTAAACCATTTAAGATATCACTAGCCATATCAACATTATTATTTAAAGCCATTTTTCCTTCCCTCCTATTTTAATCATAACATCTTTTATTCTAAATGTAAAATAATTTATTGATTTGAGTTTGCCCTTTTTGGAAAAAATGATATTCAATTTATATATGTAAAGTGAAAAATTATCCCTTTACGTTCTTTTCAAAACAAAAGTAAATGTTTTATCTTTTAGTTTTCGTATTTGTTGATACACTTGCTTACATTTTTAGTTTTTTAAGAAAAGAAAGATTTACAAATTTTCTTTTAAATATACAAAATCCTGATGTAAAACAGCTGATGAAAACACCATTCAAAAAGTTGTTTAGCATAAATTTAAAATTTTGCTGATTTTATTACACAATAACAGTTTGGTATTTTCTTTTTTTGCTTTAAAAACGCCACTTTTCATCATTTGAAAAATGACATTTAGCACTCAACTTTTATATCTGTTTCCAAAAAGGGCAAACTCAAAATTTATTGATCTAAATAATCATTTAAATCAAAGGTAAATTCCATAATACCACTGTAGGTATTATCATCATAACTATAATCAGTATAAAATGTTAAAAAGATAATAAATTTATGTTTTAAATATCTAGTTATTTTAATATTTATATTAGGTTCTACCTCATTAAGTCCTTTGACATTTAACCATGTTTCTCCAGCAAAAATATATTTATTAAAATTAACCATTTCTTCTTCTGGTAATTTTAATAATTCTTCTAATCTACAATTTAAAGTAAATGATAAATTATATTCATCATTACCTATTTTTCCATTAATATCAAACCCTAAAGTTTTAAATTTTATCCTAGATACTTTCTTACCATCTTTAAAGTTTACTTCTTCTTGGGTTAACAAAGAAATATGCACTTTTTCTTGATCAACTTAATCTAATTTAGCAATTTTAAAAATAATATACCTTCTCCTTTTAAATCTAATATACCATAGGGGCTGTCGCGAAATTAAGTAATTATTTTCAGACAGCTTCTTTTTTATGAGAAAAAATAAAAAGATCCTGTTTTT
>CANRDD010000031.1 GCA_947629305.1 uncultured Bacilli bacterium
TTGAAAGTGAAACGGATAGTACAAAAATGATTCCATTAGAAAAATTAGTTAAATTATCAATTATTTTAAATGTAAATGTAGATGATTTTTTAAAATAGTATAATCATCTTTTTTATTATAACTTAGCATAATTTGGTGGTATAATATTATTGAAACAAATATTATTTGTAAATACGGAGGTATTATGAAAAAATATTTTTCTATCACCTTATATATATTGGCTTGTTTATTTGGACTTATTTATATAATCAACGAAATAACACCTAATGTCGTTTTATCAGAATTTAGTAGATTATTTTTATTAGGTGGGAGTTGTTTGTTCCTTTATTTTGGTGGTTACTTTTTATCTAAAGTTAAGGGCAACAATAAACCTATGAAAATAAATTTATGGATATTCTTTGGCTTGTACTTATTTTTACTTATTACTTTAACTTTATTTGATTCTATGTGGGGTAGAAATGGTTTAACATTTATAAATTGGTTTAGTGATGAATTTAGGTATTTTATAAAACATTCTGTTAACTTAATTCCTTTTAAAACTATAATAGAATTTATAAAAGAGTTTAATAGTATGTATAGCAGTCGAACAATACTTTTAAATTTACTTGGTAATTTTATTGCTTTAATGCCTATGGCTTTCTTTCTTCCTTTATTATTTAAAAAGCAAGATAAATTTAAAAATTTTTTTCTAACAATTCTTTTAATAATTTTGGGAATTGAATTATGCCAATTACTAACAGCTTCAGGTAGATTTGATATCGATGATATTATATTAAATGCCTCAGGTGCTATTCTAATGTATTTTGTTTTAAGAATAAAAGTTATGCAGAATTTAATAAAAAATATCTTCCTATCAGAAAAAAATAAAATTTCTAAAAAAAGTTATATTATAATTATTATTGCTATTTTCTTAGCTCTTATTAGTATTATTTTGTTAGTTGATTTTAGAAATATATTATACAATATTAATTATAATGAGTATAATAAAATTCATAATCCTATTATTTCAATCATTGATGAGTCCCAAGATACTTGTGATCAAGTTTTAGAATTATTTTATACAGATGAATTATATGATTATTATTTTCCTTGTAGGAAAAGTGATAAAGTATATGTTCTAGTAAATAATGAAGAAAAGTATTTATTAAAAGATTTTTTAAAAAATAAAAAATATAATTATTCCATTGACATATTATTACAGCGAAATGATAAAATTACTTATATAAAAGAAAATAAATATCAATATATTACTTTAAGTGTTAAAGTTCCCGTTCAAACTGATGGTAGTATGATAAGTCCTAATATTTATTTAACGATTGCTAATGAAGATATATTAGATGCTAAATATGAATATGAAAATGATTTTGAACAAGCTACATATAAATATAATATCCATTTAATTCCTAAAAAAGAAGGAACTACTAATATTGATATTATTTTTAAAGATTATAATAATAATTTATTGGAAAGTTTTAATTATTCTATTAAAGTAGATGAAGAATTAAGTGTTGAATATGAAGAGTTAAAATAATAAAAATAAAATTATATTTTAATGCTTATGGTAAGGATTAAATATCTATATAATTTTTACCTCTTATTTACCTCTTAAAATTTTAAAATTTGTTATAAGATATTAATTATTTTTAAACAAAAATAAAAAAAATAGCCCCGAGAATGGGGGAATTAATACTTATTAATAATTTATAAACTATAAGTATATCCCCCGCTGGAGCCACCAAAAATGATTTACAAAAATGTCCGATATATTCGGGCTTTTTTAATATTAAAATAAATTATGATTATGAAACAAATAATTTAGGTAAATTAGAAAGGATAAAATAAATATATAAAGTGAACTATTGATGGAAAGTATTAAAATTAAGACAGATAATTATAATTTTAAATTTAGAGTATCTGGTATTGTTATAAATGATAATAAATTATTGTTAGTTGATATGGATGACAGTGGATTCTTATGTTTACCAGGAGGACACGTTGAACTTGGAGAAACAACTGAACAAGCTGTGTGCCGAGAAATGGAAGAAGAATTAGGGTATAAATTAGAAATTGAAAAATATTTAGGCGTAGTAGAAAATTTTTTTGTTAATAAATATAATAAGACAATGCATGAAATATGTTTTTATTATTTATTAAAACCACTTAATGATGAAACTGCTAGGTATAATGATTATTGTTTAATTGAAAATGATAAAGGTCATAATATTAAATTAAATTTTAAATGGATTAATATTAATGAATTAGATAAATATGATGTACGTCCAAAATTTTTAAAAGAAATTATAAAAAATAAATCAATAATTATAGGACATATTATTTTTAATGAATTAAATCAAAATTAAATTTAGTATTTATTTTTTTAAAAAATGGAACTTTTTTTAAATATTTACAACTATAATAATGAGGTGAACATAATGATTGATCAAGAAACCTTAAAAAAATTTGATGAAATATATGCTAAAACTTATGCTAATATTTTAAAATATGTTATATGTAATTGTTCTAATATTGAAGATGTAAAAGATATTGTTCAAAATATTTATTTAGAATTATTGAAAGTCTTACATAAGAAAACAACATATAATAATCTTAATGCTTATATAATGGGTATTGCTAAAAATAAAGTTAAAGAATATTATCGATTTAATTATAAAAATAAAATAATATCTTTATTTTCTAAAAAAGAAGATTTAGAATTACTAGATACTATTCCTAATAATATTGATTTACAAAAAGATTTAATTCAAAAAGAAGATTTAAAATTTATTTGGAGTTATTTAAAGAATAAAAAGGTAATAATTGCCAAAATATTTTATCTTTATTATTATAGTAATATAAGTATTAAAGAAATAGCAAAAGAATTAAATATAAATGAATCAAATGTAAAACATTATTTGTATCGAACATTAAAAGAACTTAAAAATGTTGTGAAACAAAGAGGTGAAGAAAATGTTTAAAAAACAAATAAAAAAAGAAGTCTTTGATTTTGATCAAGAACTTGATCAAAATTTAATGAAAAAACAAATACTGGAAAAATATGAAAGAAATAACCAAAAAAGGCTTAAATATTTTAAGTGGTCTTTATTACCAATATGTTTAATAGTTATTATAATTGGTATTATATTTTTAAATTATAAAAATGATAATAACTTACTTGAAAATAAAACATATATTGATCAAGAAAATAATATAACTTTAAATATCAATGATTTATCAAAGATGGATATACCAAGTTTAGATGCTGACATGCAAATTATAAGTGGTATTAATATACCTTATCCTTTTAAAGTAAATGATAATCAAGATGAACAATGGTTTATTATTCCTAGTGATTTAACCCAAACTAAACATTATATTGTTTATACTAAAAATGATAAGAATAGTAACGAATATGATACAGTAGCTAATTATATTATGCTTATTACTGATGGTCATGAAAGAAATATAGAAGTTAAATATGCCAAAGATCAAGACCCAATAAGGGATTATTATTTTAGGGAAGAAAATAGTAGAATAACAACTATAAATGGTATAAATTTAAAAATATATAAATATGGGAATAGTTTTTATACTATATTTAGTTATAATGGTTATAATTTTGATATTGAAACTTCTAATATAACTGAACAAGAATTTTCTAATTATATAGTATCAATATTAAAATAAAAATTATATAAGCAAACTCTATACGAGATTTGCTTTTTTTGATATAATATTTTTGGAACATATATATTTTGTAAGTAAGGTGAAGAGTGTGAAGAAAAAAATAATTATAACTTTAGTAGTAATTATGCTATTAATATTATTATTTCCAATTAGAAATCAATTAAAAGATGGTGGTACAGTAGAATATAAAGCATTAGTTTATAAAATATCAAAAGTTAAAAGATTAATAGTCAAAGAAAAAGAAGAAGATGAAAAAATAAAAGAATACGAACAAGGAATTATTATAGAAATACTGGGATTTGAAATATATAACAATGTTAAATAAATTATAAATTTATTTTAGGTATTTTGGTTATTAAAAGTATCAATTTTAAAAAAAACAATATTTTCCTTCATTGAAAATTAGTAGTAAAAGTGACGTTAATTTTCAATGAATAGTTGTTTTTTTGAAAATATTACTGTATAATCTAATTGAAAATTAGTGGTAAAAGTGACGTTAATTTTCAATGAATAGTTGTTTTTTTGAAAATATTACTGTATAATCTAATTGAAAATTAGTGGTAAAAATGACATTAATTTTCAATGGAGGAAAAATGCAAGAATTTAAAAGAGAACAATATTTAAATCAATTAATTGCGGCTCGTGAAAATAAATTAATTAAGGTTATCACGGGAATTAGAAGATGCGGAAAATCATATTTATTAGATCCAATTTTTAAAAAATATTTAATTACAAGTGGTGTAAAAGAAAATCATATAATTAAGTTAGATTTGGATTTAATTGAAAATCATAAGTATAGAGATCCAATGGAATTATTTAATTATGTAATAGCCAAAGTAAAAGATGAGAATATGTATTATATTCTTTTAGATGAAATTCAATTAGTAGATAATTTTGAAGAAGTATTAAATAGTTTTTTAAAGAAAACTAATTTAGATGTTTATGTAACTGGTTCTAATTCTAAGTTTTTATCAAGTGATATCATAACAGAATTTAGAGGTAGAAGTACAGAAATAAAAATTTATCCTTTATCTTTTAAAGAATTTATTGAGTATAAAAATATATCAGAAGATAAAGCTTGGAAAGAATATATACAATACGGGGGACTTCCTCCAGTAGTAATTCAAAATGATAATAAACAAAAAAGAGAGTATTTAGCAAATTTATTTGAAACTACATATTTAAAAGATATTGTTGAAAGAAATGACATAAAAAGAAAAGATGTACTGGATGCAATAGTAAACATTTTAGCATCGTCAATAGGCTCTTTGACTAATCCTTCAAATATTTATAAAACTTACCTTTCTATAGGAGATAAAGATATTTCTCTAAATACTATTACATCATATATTGAATATTTAGAAAATGCTTTTTTAATAAAAAAAGTAGAACGATATGATGTTAAGAGAAGAAAGTATATAACAACACCAGTTAAATACTATTTTACGGATTTAGGTCTTAGAAATATTAAATTAAATTTTCGTCAATATGAAGAAAAACATATAATGGAAAACATCATTTATAATGAACTTTTATTAAGAGGTTATAGTGTTGATGTAGGAGTGGTTGAAAGTAGAAATAAAAATGGTAGAGTATTCTACGAAATAGACTTTGTATGTAATATGGCAAGTAATAGATATTATATTCAGTCTGCATTAAGTATAGATGAACCTGAAAAAATTATTCAAGAATCACGTCCTTTAAATTATGTAAAAGATAATTTTAAAAAAATAATTGTTGTAAAAGATAATATTAATGCTTGGCATAATGAAGATGGAATTTTAATAATTGGTATAATGGAATTTTTGCTTAATAGTAATAGTTTAGAATTGTAATTTATTTATAAGATATAATAAGGGTAATAAAGGAGAAAATTAGGTATGCAAGAATATTTTGATAAAGCTATTGAACTTGCCGAAGATGGAGTTAAAAATTTAGAAGGTGGTCCATTTGGAGCAGTTGTAGTTAAAGATAATAAAATAATTGGCTATGGTAATAATAAAGTTTTATTAGAAAAAGATCCAACAGCTCATGCAGAAATAATAGCTATTCGTGATGCTTGTAAAAGGATAAATACTCATGATTTAACTGGGTGTGTTATTTATTCTACAAGTGAGCCATGTCCAATGTGTTTGTCGGCGATTATTTGGGCTAATATTAAAAAAGTTTATTTTGTAACTGATAGAAAAGAAGTAGCTCAAATAGGTTTTAGAGATGATTATATATATAATTATTTAGAAAAGAAAGAAAAAGATATAATAGAAATTAAACAAATAGAAAATAAAAAGTGTCAAGAATTACTTAAAAGTTATAATAATAAACTTTATTAAAGATAAAGGAAGTAAAGAAAATGAAAAAAATAATTTTAAAAGTATCAGGTATGACTTGTAGTGCTTGTTCTAGTGGATTAGAAAAGTACTTAAATAAACAAGAAGGAATTTTATCTGCTAGTGTAAATCTAGTTTTAGAACAAGTACTTATTGAATATGAGGATAATTTAACAATAGATGATTTAAATACTTTTATTGCTGAGGCTGGATTTAAAAGCTTAGGTATTTATAATGAACATGAAGAACAAAAACAAAATAATGATAAATTATTATTAACAATATTTAGTTTTCTTTCTCTTATTGTTTTATATATTTCGATGTCCCATATGATAGGACTTCCATCTATTCCTTTTTTGAATATGATGAATCATCCCATCAATTATTCAATATGTTTATTAATATTATCTATTCCTTATTTATTATATGGATTTGATATTTTAAAAAATGGTTATAAAAATTTAATTCATAAATCTCCTAATATGGATACTTTAGTATCCATAGGAGTTCTAGCAAGTTTTCTTTATAGTTTATTTGGAAGTATTATGATTATAAGAGGAAAAGTAGAATATGTAGAAAATTTATATTATGAATCAGCTTGTCTTGTTTTATTTTTTCTAAAACTTGGCCGATTTATTGATGGAAGAAGTAAAGAAAAAACAAAAGAAGCAATTAAAAATCTAGTTACAATTACACCTGAAAAAGCTCTATTAAAAACAGAAAATGGGGAAAAAGAAGTAACTCTTGATGAGATAAAAAAAGGCGATATTTTGCTTTGTAAACCTGGTATGAAAGTGGCAGTTGATGGAATTATTACTAAAGGTGTTTCCCATTTTGATGAGGCTTTTATCACGGGAGAAGCTATGCCTGTTAAAAAGAATGAAAATGCTTCAATTGTGGCAGGTAGTTTAAATATTGATGGCTATATCGAATATAAAGCGGAAAAAATAGGTAAAGATTCAACTATATCCGAGATAGTAAGATTAGTAGTCGAGGCAACAAGTACAAAAGCACCCATTGCTAAAATCGCGGATATTGTAAGTGGCATATTTGTGCCAAGTATTATGGTAATAGCTATTTTAACCCTTATTATTTATTTGGTTTTAGGAAGTGGAATTAATGATGCTTTAACCCATTTTGTTACTGTTTTAGTTGTTGCATGTCCATGTGCTTTGGGACTAGCAACACCTCTTGCTATTGTTGTAAGTGAAGGATTATGTGCTAAAAATGGTATTTTAGTAAAGACAAGTGAAACTTTAGAAAATGCTCATAAAGTTGATACTATTGTTTTTGATAAAACAGGAACATTAACTTATGGTAATTTACATATTAGTGAAGTTTTAAATTTTAGTAATTATCCAAATGAAGAATTATTAAATCTTGTTGGGAGTATAGAAGCTAAATCGGCGCATCCAATTGCTAGTGCTTTTAAAGAATATGGTAAAAATAAAATAGAAATACAAGATTTTGAAAATCTTGCTGGTTTAGGTTTAACAGGAACAATAAATGATAAAAAATATTATATAGGAAATAATAAAATTCTTTCTTCTTTAAAAATAAATCCTAAAATTAAAGATGAAGAGTCTTTAGCAAATAAGGGAAATAGTATTATTTATGTTATAGAAAATAAAAAAATAATAGCTCTTCTTGGAGTAAAAGATATTGTAAGAGAAAATGCTTCTAAAGTAATAAAGGAATTAAAAAATATAGATAAAGAAGTAATTATGTTAACAGGTGATAATGAATTAACCGCTACGAAAGTAGCCAAAGAACTTGGCATAACCAAAATAATTGCAAATGTTATGCCCAAAGATAAAGTAGAGGAAATTAAAAAACTTATGAATAAGGGCAAGAAAGTCATGATGGTTGGTGATGGCATTAATGATGCCCCAAGTTTAGCTACAGCTATTGTTGGAGTTAGTATAGCCAGTGGTACAGATATAGCCAGTAATTCTGCTGATGTTATTTTAATGAATGATAATTTATATAATATATTCAATTTAATAACAATAAGTAAAAAAACAATAATTAATATAAAACAAAACCTCTTCTGGGCATTTTTCTATAATGCTTGTATGATACCAATTGCCATAGGCCTTTTTTCCAAATGGAATATAACAATGAATCCAATGGTCGCTGGCTTTGCTATGACAATTAGTAGTTTTACGGTTATTTTAAATGCTTTAAGATTAAAAAGAATTAAATTAAGAAAAGATTAAAATAGGAGGGATAGAATGGAAAATTTAACAATTGAAGAACAATTAATAAAATATCCTTATTTAAAAAATATGGCTCAATATACAATATTTACCACTAGTGATGATATAGAAAAAATAAAAAATAGTGAAAAAATAAAAGTAGATAATGAAGTAATAAGTATAGAGTTTTTAAAAAGAATATTACAAGATGCTACTTATTATGATTATGCTAAGCGTTATTTTGATAAAAAAATAAATAGTTTTTGTGTTAGTTATATTATAGGAGGAGATACGGCAGGATCAATTTATTATCCCAAAGTAGCTATATTAAAAGGAATAGAAGAACTAACCTTTTTAAATAAATTAATATTACAACCTATTGAAAAAGAAAGATTAGCATCTCTTCAAAATAGTATTTCTTTTCAGCATTTTTTAGAAGAAAGGCAATATCAATATTATAATATTGTTATTGATCAAAAAAAATATACTATTCCTATTAGACAAATAATTGATTTAATGCAAATGTCTGAAGAAGAATTTACAAAATTATGTCAAGATAAAAATATAGATAAAATTAATAATATTCCCAAAGAACATTTTATTTATGCTGCATATAAATATTTTAAAACTAATAATGTTTTAGAAGAATATCTAATGCCTAAAAAAATAGAAAAAAGATTTAAAGATATAGGATCTTTACAAATAATAGATTTACAAGCTATTAATAAACATTTAGAAACAGAAGATACAAAATATAAAGATGTTGTTATAAAGCCTGATTTAGAAAAAGAAATAATGATGGGAATGCCCAAGGAAGCAAATACTTTAGAAAAAGCTATTTATATTTATATAAAATTATGTAAAATATTAACTTATGATGATGAGTATTATGCGGTAAATCAAAAGGGGGAAGCTGCGCAAAAGCATCAAGATATTGGGGTAGTATCTAATATTACAACTCAAAATAATAAGGTTGTTTGTTATGAATTTAATTTACTTTATTCTAAACTATTAGATTCTTTAGGAATAAAATTTAGAAGTGATTATGAAAATATGGTTGGTGAAGCCTATGGGGCAGGTCATGCTAATTTAGAATTTAGATGGAATAAATATTTAGTTAGGGCTGACTCAGTTACTTCCATTTTAAAAGGAGATTTAGTTCAGGCTAAATTAAATGAACCTTTAAATGGTTTAAACATTTTAAATTATAATAAAGAAACTCAAGAAGAATTTAAAGAAATGGTTAAGAAAATGTATACCTTAATTATCGAGGAAGAAAAAAAAGATAAAGGTGTAGAAAATGTAGGTGAATTATTAAATGAATATGCTCAAGCAACTGCAAATATAAAAGAAATTCCTTTAAAAGAAAAATTAGATATTTTACTTACTAAAGTTAATACTTCTAAAATGGAAGGAATTGATGCTTTATCTTATATTTTACATTTAAGAAAAATATTATTTAAAGAAGAAGAAAGACAAAATAATATGGGAGTAACTATTATAAGAAATGGGAATGTTGCGGGTATTTCTAAAATAGCCGAAGCTATTGCTATTATTACTTTAAATGAACAAGGTTTTATGCATAATCCTGAACAAAATATTTATTATTATTTTGCTCCTAATATGCCTTTAGTTAATCTTTCAAAAGAAGAATTAGAAGAAAAATTTAGGGATGGTACATTTGCTTATGTGGAAAAAGATGATCCAAGGATTCCAGGAATATTAGAGGAGGAAGGAATAAAAAGATGATTGAAAAATTAAAATTACTTAATAATAAGTTAATAGAAATAAATCAAGATAATAAATTAAATTTAAAAAAATATCAATTAATTCAAAAAATATTAAATGATAATAAATGTTTTGGTAAAATACCTATAGAATATGCTTATGCTATATTAAAAGATTTAGAAATACCAGAGAATAATATCAAAGAAGTATATATGGAATTAATTAATATCGATAATATTTAAAAAGAAAGTAGAAGTAATAATGAAGAAAAAAATAAAAATTATATTAATAAGTATTATAGTTATAAGTATTATTTTAATATTATTAATATTGGGAATAAATTGTTATGTTAAATATGTAACTAAAGATAGAATAATAAAAGAAGATGAAATATCTAAATATGGTAATTTTGATTGTATTATTGTTTTAGGAGCTAAAATATGGAAAGATAAACCTAGTCCTATGTTAAGTGATCGTTTAGATGAAGCTATTTTATTATATCAAAAAGGTTTAGCTCCTAAAATAATTATGTCTGGTGATCATGGGCAAGATAATTATGATGAAGTAAATCCTATGAAAGATTTTGCTATAGAAAAAGGTGTACCATCTGAAAATATCTTCATGGATCATGCTGGTTTTTCCACTTATGATAGTATTTACCGAGCTAAAGAAATATTTCAAAGTAAAAATATTATTATTGTTACCCAAGAATATCATTTATACAGGGCTTTATATATTGCTAAAAAACTTGGTTTAAATGCTGTTGGTGTCCCCGCTGATTTAAGAACTTATGCTGGCCAAAGTTACCGAGAATTAAGAGAAATATTAGCTCGAGATAAAGATTTTGTTAAAAGTATTTTTAAACCTAAATCAACTTATCTAGGACCAAGTATTCCAATCACTGGCAATGGTGATGAAACAAATGATAAATAAAAAAAGAAAATAAATTTTAAAAACTTATTTTCTTTTTTTCTTCTTTCTTTTCGTTGGACTAACATAACCATTACTTCTCTTAGTTGAATTATTTTTATATTTAACTGGGGGATTATTTTTCTTAAGTTTATTTTTATTAACTGGTTTATTATTAATTTTCTTTTTATCATTTAATTTTTCTTTTTTAATATTAGGATTATTTTTAACTTTAACAACTTTATGTTCTTGTGGTTTTTGTTTCTTAACGTTTTCTTTAACTTTAACAACTTTATGTTCTTGTGGTTTTTGTTTCTTAACGTTTTCTTTAACACTAATAACTTTGTGTTCTTGTGGTTTTCTCTTCTTTATTTTTTTAGGACTTGGAGTAATTAAAACTTTAATTACATACATGGTTATTATTAAGAAAATAATAAGAAGATATGAACCTATTAAAGTAATAAAAACAATATCAATTGGATCAAAATGCTTATTAATCATAAAAACCACCATTAGTTTTATTATATTATAAAATTTATTAAAATAACAACAATTTTACATAATTTTTTTAAAAATTTAAATTTATAAAGTAAAAATAGAAAAGATTTGATATAATTTTTATATATGGAAGTATAGGAGGAATAGATATGAAGAAAATAATTATATTTTTAACATTATTTATTTCTTTTTTATGCTTTAATGTTAAAGCTTATGAAACAACGAAAAGAGTAGTTGTTAAAAGTTCAAGTGGGAAGAATGCTAATGTTAGAGAAAAACCATCAACTAGTTCTAAATCATTAGATTATGTTGGAGTTGAAGGTATATATAATTTAGTTACAGATCAAATGTATAAAGATGAAGAAAATAATCAAAAATGTAAAACAGACTGGTATTATATTTATTATAATGGTACTAGTAAAGGTTATTTATGTGGAGAAAATGGGGAAGTTGTGGAAAGTTATAGTGATGATAATGTTCCTGCTTCAACAGCTTGTGAAATAGAAATGGCTAATTTAGGTTTTCCTTCTAGTTACTGGGGAGAATTATGTTATTTAAAAGAAAAACATCCAACTTGGACATTTACACCTTTAAAAACTAATTTAAATTGGGCTGAGGCAATTGAAGGAGAAAGTGTCTGTGGCAAAAATAAGATTTATAAACAAAATGATAATTTAGCTTTTGTGGATAGTAGTTGTACAACAGGAGATGCTGGTGGTTATGTTTCCGTTATGCCGGCGGCTTTAGTTTATTATATGGATCCAAGAAATTGGTTAAGTGAAAGAACTATTTTTCAATTTTTATATTTAGCTTATGATAATAATTTTCAAAATATATATAAAGATGCATCAACATCTATTATTAAAAATGCCCAATTTTATCAATATCATTTAGCTAATAATGTTGATTTAGCTATGTTAATTGATAATGTTGGCCGAACTTTAAATGTTAGTCCTATTTTTACTAGTGCCAGAATTTTACAAGAATTAGGATCAAAAGATTCTTTAGTTAATTTATATTCTGGTACTTATATTGCGCCAATTGAAACATATACAGATTTAGCTCGAAAAGCTTTAATGATCGAACGCTTTGGGGAAGATGGAAAAAGATATTATGGTTATTATAATTTTTATAATTTTGGCGTTAGTGATGTTTGTGTGGCAGATTATGGAACAACCTACTGTGGGCTTTCTTATGCAGCCAAAGAAAGTATTAATTGGAATAGTCCTGAGAAAGCTATTGAAGGGGGAATTAAACAATTAGCTCTTAATTATTTACAAAAGAATCAAGCTACAACTTATTTTCAAAAGTTTAATGTTATTGCAACAGAAGGAAGAAGTCTTTATTCTCATCAATATATGTCAAATGTGGCGGGTCCTAGTAGTGAGTCGGCAACTACCTATAATACTTATAAAGATTTAGGTGTATTAGATAATAATTTATTATTTTATATTCCTATTTATAATAATATGAATGCCACCATTGATAATACAGGAAATGGGGCAAGTGAAGATAATGGAAATAATACAGTGGCAAGTATTCCTATTCCAACGATTATAACATCAAGTGGTTATAAAAATAATTCAGGTTATTTAACTGGTTTTGAAGTTGGTGAAGATGTTAAAACTTTTATTAGTAATATTGAAGCAGTTGGAGGAACAGCTACCGTGAGTGATGCTAATAATAAAGCCGTTAGTGATGGAATTATGAAAACTGGTTATAGAGCTACAATTAATAATCAAAGTACAAAAGAAACATTTGAAGTAGTTATTAAAGGTGATACATCAGGTGATGGTATAATTAATGTTTTAGATTTATTACAGGTTCAAAAAAATATTTTAGGTTCATATATTTTACAAGGGGCTTATGAACTCGCGGCTGATACATCTAATGATGTTGTTATTAATGTTTTAGATTTAATGCAGATTCAAAAAAATATTTTAGGTACTTATAAAATAAGTCAATAAAAAGGAGTTATTAAATATGAGAATATTAAAATATATAAGTTTTATGATAATTAGTATATTTATTTTACCACTTTGGGTTCAGGCAGCATCAGGAAAAATTGCTATTACATCATCTTCTTCCGCGGTTGTTGGTAATAAAATAACGGTTAAATTAACGATATCAAGTTCTGTTGGTATTGGAGGATGGCAAATGAATCTTAAATATGATAAGGCTTATTTGCAATTAACATCTAGTACCGCGGAAGAAGGTGGCACAGGTATTGCTGGTTATTCCACGAGTGATAATGGGGTTAAATCTAAAAGTTATACTTTTACCTTTCGAACATTAAAAACAGGATCAACTAATGTTACTGTTACAGGTTATGAAGCTTATGCTGCATCTGATATGTCTGAGATGTCTTTAAGTGTGACAAGTAAAAATATTAAAATAATAACGCAAGAAGAATTAGAAGCATCTTATTCAAAAAATAATGATTTAAGTAGTTTAGAAGTAGAAGGAGCAATATTAGATCCAGCTTTTTCTAAAGATATATTAGAATATAGTGTTTTAGTTCAAGAAGATACCAAAGAAGTAGTTATTAATGCTAAAGCAAGTGATTCTAAAGCAAGTATTACCGGAACTGGTAAATTTAATGTCACAAGTGGAACTAATGATTTTGATATTGTTGTTAGAGCGGAAAATGGATCTGAGAAAACATATAAAGTAATTGTCGAAGTAAAAGATGCTAATCCTATTAATGTTGAAGTAAATAAAGAAGAATTAACTGTAGTTAAATTAAGAGAAAATTTACCTAATGCTCCTCTTTATGAAGAAAAAACAATTAATATTGATGGTTTTGATATTCCAGCTTATTATAGTGAATTTACTAAACTTACCTTAGTGGGTTTAAAAGATAAACTTGGTAATATTAATTTATATATATATAATGATAATAAATATACTTTATATGAAGAAATAGGTTTTAATAAAATAACTATATATCCTTTAGATCCTCCATCTTCTTTAGATGGTTATCAAAAAAATAATATAACTATAAATAATATTAAAGTAAATGCTTATTATTTTAATAAAGATTCTAAATTTTTAATATTATATGGAATTAATGTAGCTAATGGTGAAAAAGGTTTTTATTTATATGATAAAGATAATCAAGCTATAACTAAATATAATGATGAATATATTAAAGTATTAACTGCTAAAAATGAATTATATAGTTATATTATTCTAGGTTTTTCTAGTATATTAATAATTCTTATTATTATAATAATTATTATTTGTTTTAAAAAAGGTAATAAAAAGAATAAGAAGAAAAAGAAGAAATAAATGTAAAGTAAAAAGAAGTAAGTAAAGCAAATGTAAACTTGCTTTTTTTTTTTTTTTTTTTGTAGAATA
>CANRDD010000032.1 GCA_947629305.1 uncultured Bacilli bacterium
AATAAAAAATGTTTGCATTAGAATATTCCTTAATTTATAAGGCATTATTCTCATTTTTGCAAACATTTAACTTTTTTCCCGTGTTTGACAGATAAATTATTAAAAAAATATCATTTTAACCAGTATTTATAAGGCTTTTTGATGTTTTGACTTTAATATTCTATTTAAGTCACATAAAAATGTCTTTATTTAATAAATTTTTAAATTTATCTATCTTATCTATAGTAGTTAAATCAGGTATTTCTAATCCTAATGATTTAACTATTTTTTTAAATTCTACTGTTGGAGTACTTATTAAACAAACTCCATTTTTATCTGAACAAGCCTTTAAATTATTTAAAGATTCTTTTATTTTTTCAGCTGTTAAGCCCTGTTCCCAACCATCTACATTTAGTGTAGATTTATTTTCATATTTAAGTATTTTATATTGAATTATTCTTATTATTGTTAATGCTATAAAGCATATTAAGAAATGTGCTTTTATATGTTCTTCTGTCCATACATATATAGGTCTTCCTTCTAAGTCACTTTTAATTATTCTAAAAGAATCTTCTATCCTTGATAATCCATGATATCTATTAATTATTTCTTTATCATCTTCATCTATTTCTGAAGTAACAATAGAATAATATCCTAAAGTTTCTTTGTATTTTTCTAACTTTTCATCTAGGAAAACTATCACTTTTTCAGGATGTATTATTTCTCCTGTTTCTTTATCTACATTAACAGTTTTAATAAACTCTTGTGATTTTCTTTGCTTATCTTTTAATTTATCCGGATGTTCTTTACAACTTTCTAAATATTCTATAAATTTTTTGTTTTGATTTAATTCCCTTTCATAATGTTTTTTACTCCAATAAATTATTTCTTTTTCTTTTATTTTTTTACTTAATGTATTTATTGTTTTTTCTTTGCCATTTACTATTTCTTTTATTTTATAAGTTAAAGTTATTTCCTTTATCCTTGATTTATATCTAAAAACAACTTCATTATTTTTACCAGTTATTACTTTATAACCACTTTCATTTAGTGCCCATTCTCGTTGAGACTTCCAACTTTTTTTAACACTTTTACTAACTATATAACCATTTCCTTTATCAACTATTAAATACTTATTTTCTTGAGTATTCATTCCATTATCCGCAACTACTACAATATGTCCTAATTCCATTTCATCAACATCATTTTCTAATACATTTTTAAATGTTGTTTTGTCTTGGGTGTTTCCTGGAAATAATTTATGCGATACAGGAATTCCATTGTTATCAATAAATAATCCCATTTGGACTATAGGTCCTTTGTTATTTTCTTTGGAAACGCCTTTCTTTCTAAAACCTTTTTGAACTATAATTGGATTACCTTTTTCATCTTTTACTATTTCATTATTTTCATCAAGTTCATAAATATCATCATCACCATACATTGTTTCAAAATAATAATTAGTTACATCATAATAAGTAAGATCTGTCTTTCTTCCTATAGATGAATTTTTAATTTTAGTATTCATCCTATTTTGAATCTTTTTAGAATTTTCTTCTAATACATCTAAAGTTCTATATACTTCTTTTATTTCATTACAATCGACTATAGGAAATAAATATTGATTTCTTTCTTCATAAGTTTTCTTTTTACTAGCTGGATTTAATATTCTTCCAAATACTAACATTTTGGTTAAACCATTTAAATCAAATTCTATTTTTGATTTTGATTTTATTTGATTTAAATATTGGGAGATTCCTAAGCTATTATAAACACTTTGTAAAAATAAATATCCTATGTTTTTTAAATCAATATAATTTTTATCATTATCAATTTCAAAAGATTTTTTGGTAGGCAAATTAGAATAGTATGTAATACCATCAAAATCTATTTCACCATTTTTAAATTTTTCTCTAAATCTTTTTAAAAAGTCTGGTTTGCCATCATCAAATTTAGATAAAGGTCCTAAATTTTTTATAATAAACTTTTTTTGATGGCCAATATCTTTTATATATCTTGATTCAGCTAATCTAAGATAAGGCACACCATTATTTTTTACACATTCAATATGAGGCATTAAAATCAACTCCAACTATATTACGTATCTTATGTAAATATAATATCACATTTTTAACAAAAAGAAAAGCCTAATTTTACTTTTATTTTGTTTTAAATTAGACTTTTATTTAACTTCAACATCTGTCAAACTCGGGTTATACCATTATTTCCTAATTCTTTGTCATGGTTAATATAATCATTTAATAATACTTCATTAAAATTTGATAAAACATTATCAATATCTATACCTATACGCATATCTCACCTCTTTAGAAATATTAAAATATTTAAATAAAAAATGTTTGCATTAGAATATTCCTTAATTTATAAGGCATTATTCTCATTTTTGCAAACATTTAACTTTTTTGCAAACAATTTGCAAACAAAATGCATTATTTTTAATATTATTTAGTAATTTTCATATTTCGTATTAGATCTCAAGCCCTTTATTTATAAGGGATTAATACCTACTTTCCACAACAATTTTTATACTTTTTACCACTTCCACATGGACATGGATCATTTCGACCAACTTTATTTCGATTCTTTTTAGGTTGAGCCTTTAATTTTTCTTTTCCATCATTAGCTTCTCCCTTTAATGTTTGTTTTCTTTCCACATTTTGTCTTATTTCTGCTTTAAGTAAGAATAATGATATATCATTATCAATTTTATTAAGTAAATTATCAAACATTTCATAACCTTCAGTCGTATATGCTTGAATTGGGTTAACTTGTCCATAACCACGAAGACCTATACCTTCTTTTAAGTGATCCATAGCACTCATATGTTCTACCCAATTAGAATCAATAACTCTTAAAGAAATAGCTTTTTCAAATTCATTCATTAAAGGAGATGAACCTAATTTATTTTCATAATCTTTTAATACTAAATCTAATATATAATCAATTATTTCTTCTGTCTTTAATTCTTTTATTTCTTCAACCTTAATTTTTTTATTCTTTAAAAAATTAGTATTAATATAATCACAAATCTCTTTTAAATCATCTTCAGTTAAATAATTTTCAGGAGGAATATGTCCTTCAACAATAGCTTTAATTGTATTTTTAAATGTTTCTATAATTCGATTATGAATACTTTCTTCATCTAATATTTCATTCCTACGTTCATATATTATTTCTCTTTGTTCATTTAAAACATTATCATAATCTAATAAACTTTTTCTTATATCATAGTTATTACCTTCAACCTTCTTTTGGGCTGTTTCAATACTTTTGGTTAAAGCTTTACTTCTTATAGCTTGATCACCTGTTAAACCAACATTTTGAAGCATTGTTTTAATACGATCTGTTCCAAATCGGCGCATTAAATCATCTTCAAAAGATACAAAAAATTGACTAGTTCCTGGATCTCCTTGTCTTCCTGAACGACCCCGAAGTTGGTTATCAATCCGGCGAGATTCATGTCTTTCTGTCCCAATTACATAAAGACCACCTAGTTCTTTAACACCTTCACCAAGTTTAATATCAGTACCACGACCTGCCATATTTGTGGCTAAAGTAATAGCTCCTTTTTCCCCAGCATGGGCAATTATTTCGGCTTCTCTTTCATGATTCTTAGCATTTAATACTTCATGAGGAAGTCCAGCTTTTTTAAGTAAACCACTTAACTTTTCATTAGCTTCAACAGATATAGTCCCAATTAGAATTGGTCTACCTGTTGCATGAATTTCTTTAATAGAATTAATAATAGCTTTATATTTTCCCGCTTCATTAGAATAAACTAAATCCGCTAAGTCTTCTCTAATAACTGGTTTATTTGTTGGTATACAAATAACATACATATTATAAATACTTCTAAATTCTTCTTCTTCCGTTTTAGCCGTACCTGTCATCCCTGATAATTTATTATACATTCTAAATAAATTTTGGAAGGTAATCGTAGCCATTGTTTTTGTTTCGGTATTAATTGTTACACCTTCTTTAGCTTCAATAGCTTGATGTAACCCTTCACTATATTGTCTACCATGCATAAGTCTTCCTGTAAAAGGATCAACTATTATAATAGCATCATCTTGCACAACATAATCAATATCTTTTTTAAAACCATAATTTGCTTTTAAAGCTTGATTAATATGATGAACTAAAACAGTATTATCTAAATCATATAAGTTTTGAATATTCATTAAACTTTCAACTTTTTTACTACCTTCAGCAGTTAAAGATACATTTTTTGTTTTTAAATCAATTGTATAATCATCAGTTTCTTTTAATCTTTTAGCAACTCGGTCGGCATCAACATATAAATCATTAGAATTAAATCTACCTCCACTTATTATTAATGGTGTTCTTGCTTCATCAATTAAAATGGAATCCACTTCATCAATAATACAAAAATTTAGTCCTCTTTGTACTCTATTTTCCTTTTGAACAACCATATTATCTCGAAGATAATCAAAACCTATTTCATTATTAGTTGAATAAGTTATATCACAATTATAAGCTTCTTGTTTTTCTTTAGGACTCATATCTCTTAAATTAACACCAACACTTATTCCTAAAGCTTCATAAATAGGTCCCATCCATTCTGCATTCCGGCTTGATAAGTATTCATTGGTTGTAACAACATGAACGCCTTTTCCTTCTAAAGCATTTAAATAAGCTGGTAAAATGGTGGTTAATGTTTTACCTTCCCCAGTTTTCATTTCCGCAATATTACCATAATGAATAGCTAAACCCCCAAGGATTTGCACATGATATGGTTTTTCGCCAATAGCTCTATAAGCTGCTTCTCTTGCCACGGCAAAAGCTGGAACAACTATATCTTCTAAAGTTTTTCCTTCTTCTAATAATTTCTTAAATTCCCCCGTTTTATTTTTTAATTCTTCATTACTTAAAGCTTGCATTTCTTCTTCTAAACTTTCTATTTCTTGTGCAAGCTTTTCAAAACGACATAATTCTTTATATTCACTATCGATTAATTTTCGAAAAAAACCCATAGCAAAATCACCTCACTAGTTATTATTATAACATGCCAAAGAAAAAGATAAAACTCTTTCTTTTATCTTTTTCTTCTTTTAACCAAAGTTTTTCTTGGTAAACCTTCCCAAACTTTTCCTTCTTTTTCTAAAATTATAAATTCTTCTTCTAAATCTTTTAATTCTTCTTTTATAATAAATTTATAAATTTTATTTATAGCTTCTTCAAGAGGATAACCTATTGGAATACCATCTTTAGCATAAATAATTTTTATATCATCATGTTTAGTTTTAACAATATGTCTATAATAATCTTTATATCTACTACCAAATAAATAACATAAATAACTTTGCCAAGCAAAAGATAAATCTTCTTCAGTTATCCCATTTATTTTAATACCACTTAAACTAAATAAAAAATAACAATATTCATCCCATCTATTAAGTAAAAAAGTTATTTCATTAGTATCTTTATCATAAGAAT
This sequence comes from uncultured Bacilli bacterium, assembly GCA_947629305.1. GTDB lineage: Bacteria > Bacillota_I > Bacilli_A > RF39 > UBA660 > Onthocola_B. The sequence goes on from CANRDD010000032.1 coordinate 5,458, forward strand.
ATGTAAATTCATAATCTTCTTCTTGATAATCCTTTAAATAAAATTTTAAAAATCTTTTAATATTCTCGATATTAATTAATTGTAAATTCATAACTATCTTCCTTAAACTATCATAGTTTTCTTATTAAAGCATCTTTTTCTCTAACTAAAGGCCAACATTTAACTCCTATATATTCATAAATTTTATTATTTTCTTTATTTTCATTTAAATAGTATAAATATAATTCCTTAAATAAAAGATATAAATATGATTGCCAACATAGCTTAACATTTAAATAAAAACTATCACTAATATCTAAATTTTCATAACCCACGACAAAAACATCATTTAAAGTAAATCTTAAAGTCAATTTTTTTCTTTTATTATCTATTATTTTCGCAGTAATAAAATTTTCATCTCGATTTAAAATAAGGACATAAATTCTTTTACTATTTTTAAAAATTGATGACTGGCTAATAAAAAACATTATGTCATCTTCCGTAATATGATCTAATATATGCATATTCTATTCTTCTTTCCTATATAATAAATTTTCTCTAACCCTTTTATATTCATTATTTTGACCATCAAATGTTAATTCAAACATTGAAGCATTAATATTTAAAGATGAACTAACAGCATCAAAATAATAATTACAATTATTAGCTAATTCATCTTTAATCCTTTTTTCTTCATCTAATTTTTCTAATACTTCAATTAAATATATTAAATACTCTTTATATTCATCCTCTTTATCTAAACAAATAAATATTTGATAAAAAGAATAATAAATACTTTGATAAATATTTAATAACATTTCACTCATATGATACAAATATTTTTTATAATTCTTTTTAATTTTATTCTCTTCAATATTCTTTAAATACTTAAGAACTATATCTTGATAAAATTTAAAAATATAATAATAGATATTATTTTTAGAAACATTTTCTAAAGGAATAATCTTTTTAATAATTAAATCTAATTCTTGTAAATATGTTTTTAAAATATGATTTAAATTATTTATATATTTACTTATATTATCAATATATTTATTATAACGTAATTCATCTAATAAATTTCGAAAAGTATTACATTTTATTTGACTTTCACTTTTGTTATTTGAAAAAAAAGCTGTTTTTTCATTTTCAATTGTAAGTAAACTACTAACAATTTCAAAACCATTAGTATAGTCTCGAGAATCTAATTTAAAAAGAAGATCTTCTAATAAACCTATTTTCATAGTTAATTCTAATCCTTCTTTCAAAGGTATAAATCCTTCATGTAAATAGGTTTTAAATTCCATCTTTTTTTCAATAATTTCTTCATCTGGACTAATCATAAATACTTCTCCTTTATTTATTGTTACTATCCTACACTAAAAACTAATTAAAGTCAAATAAAAGAAAAAAGTAGAACTTAATCTACTTTACATTAATAATTCCAAATGAATTATCTTTCCGTTTATATAAAACAGAAACACAATCTTCATCAATATTCTTAAAAACAAAAAAGTCATGATTTAATAATTCTATTTGTAATAAAGCTTCTTCTTCATCCATTGGCTTCATATCAATATTTTTTCTTTTAACAATAACTTCTGTTTCTAATTCTTCTTCAGGAACATCAAAATCCATACTCATTTCAAATTTAGGTACATCTTTATACTTATTACCTATTCTTGTCTTATTTCTTCTTATTTGTCTTTCTAATTTATCAATAACTAAGTCAATAGCGGCATATAAATCTTGATGAGATTCTTCTGCTCTTAAAGTAAATTTAGTAGTTGGAACTGTCACTTCAATTGTTTGTTCTAAATTTTTAACCCTAATTAAAACCTTACATTCAATGCTTTTGGCATTTTCAAAATACTTATCTAGTCTCCCCATTTTGTCTGTAACATAATCTTTGATGGATTTGGTAATACTTATTTTATCACCACGAATAACGATTTTCAAAAAAATCACTCCTCTTCTTCATTATACCAAAAGAAACGAAAAAAAACTACAAAATAATTGTAGTTATTTTTAATACTAATTCCCTTAGGGATAAAACTAAATTTTACAACATCATGGATGGGACTTGTTCAACAACATCAATTGCTTGTAACCCTTTAGGAGTTTCAATCAACTTAAAACTAACTACACTGCCTTCACTTAACGTTTTAAAACCATCTTTAACTATGGCTGAATAATGAACGAAAATGTCCGAAAGCTGATCATAATGAATGAATCCGTAGCCTTTTTCATTGTTAAACCACTTTACAGTTCCTTGCACTAATATACACCTACCCTTCTGGTGCTTTAAATAGCTCAATTTTTCTTTCCTACTTTTAGCACTTGTTTAAGAGTATAGCACTTATCATTTAAGATATAATTTTACACGTTTTAAATAATAGTTTTAATGTCTAAAAATTTCTTCTTCAATATTTTCTCGATAATGTTTAGATAACATTTCCACGGATAAACCATTATCTAAAATAAAACGATTATTACTCCAGTCTAATTTTTCAATTCGCATCATATTAACTAAACAAGCTCTATGTACTTGTTTAAATCTTTCATCTAATAAATAAAATGTATCTTTTAAATCCATATTAAGAGCATACATATTATTATCTGTTACAATCATAACTTTTCTTTCTAATGTATCCCTATAAATATATAATATTTTTTCTAAATAGATATTTAATAACATATCTCTATTTTTATAATTAAAACTTTTTCTATGATCTAAATGATCACATATTAAAGAAATATCCATTTTTAATTTTTCTTCTAATTCATTTGATTTTGTTATAACATCAAATATTTTAGGAATATTAAAACTCTTTGTTGTTAAAAGAACATTCCCATCTTTAATTAAAATAATATCACTATGCCAATCATTATTTCTTATATATTCTACTAATTTTAAACATTTAGTTAAAAATAAAGCTTCTATACTAATAATATAAATTTTCTTATAATCTGTATTTAATATTTCTTTCTTTAATTTAGAACTAAATTTAATAAATTGTTCTAAATATAATCTTTCTTCATATAAAAAGTCTAATTCTCTAATAACATTTTTTACTACCGTATAATTTTTCTCACTACAGCCAAAATATATTATTTTCATTATTCATCATTATAAATTATATTATAATCAAAATTACAATAAAAGTTCTTTTTTATAACTTTACAAGTTTATGACAGTATCAATAATATAGGTTTCATGATGAGCAAATAAGTAAGTTGGATTATGATATTTCTTTTCAAAATTAGTATATATATCTTCTAAATATTTACCATATCCTAATAAATATAATTCTCTTTTATCTATTTTCTTTTTAATAAATTCTAATAAAAAATCAATATTATCTAAATCATTAAATAAAAAAAAGGTTAAAGGTATTAAATATATTTCTTTCTTTTGATAATCATTAATATAAGTTAATAACATATAATCTTTTAAGATATTTAAATATGCTTTATTTAAATCTAATTTATAATATTTATTTTCTTCTTCTATAAGAATATTCCGAAAATTTAATTTTTCAAAACAATTTCTTAATATTTCTTTATCTAATAAATTATATTCATTACTTACTATTACTTTTATTTTTTCCCCAATTATACTATTATTTAATTTATAACTATGACATATTTTTTCCATAAATTCGATAAATTTCTTAACATTAATTATTTTCCCATATTTAAGAATATTCTTTGGTATTTTAATTTTTTCTTTTATTTTTGTCTTTATATTTCCTAAATAAAGATATTCATCTGTTAGATATAAAACATTTTTTATGTTTATCCATCCCTTCTTCGGGCATATTTTTCCCTAGTTACTTCGCCACCTCGAATGTGTCTTTCAGCTAAATGATTTTGTAAAATATCATTTACATTATTAAATAAGTTTTGATCAATTTCTTTTAATCTTTCACTTAAATCTTTATGAACAGTACTTTTACTTACTTGATATTTCTTTGCTATTTCTCTAATTGTTTCTTTCGTATTAATCATGTAATTAGCTTCACCAACTACTCTATTTTTTAAATTTTTAACCATTAATAAACAACCCCTTAATAAAAATTTATTATTAAGAGGTCAAACTTATGCTTATTTAAAATCTTCAACATTCATATTATAAAAATCTTCTGGATCAATTGCTTCCCCATTATAATAGACTTCAAATAAGAGGCAATTATCTTTTTCTTTTTCTAAATAATTATCACCACTTTTACCAATTATAGCTCCCGCATCTAATGCATCATTTTTCTTAACTTCAACTTCACTTAAGCTATAATAAACAAGTTTTAAGTTCGTATTATAAGTAATTTCAACGACATTTCCTAATATTTCATCTTGACTAACATTTGTAACTGTTCCTCCTAAAGAAGCATAAACATCAAATGTTTCATCAGCTGAATATAAAATACCACTGTTTTGCAAATAAGTATTTTTATAATATACTAAAGAATTTTGTTGTTTACTTTCATCATCTTGCATACTATAAAAAGATTTACTTATCCTTACCTTATCACTTGTATATGGTTTATAAATAACTTCAGGTGCTTCTTCTGTCTCGGATATAACCGGAACTGTATCATCCTTAATTATTGTACCAACCGATAAATTATCATACTTAATATTATTTTTAAATGATGTTCCTAAAAAACTAATTGTTAAAAATAATACACCCATGACCATAATATAAATTGTTGGTAAGACAAAACCTTTCAACTTTCTTTTCTTCAATATTTTCACCATCCTACTTAAAGTATGCGGTGATTTTTTAAATTTTATACATTAACTTTAGCTAAATTAATATCTTGATAATAATATTTTAAAATTTCTTCATAAGTATACCCTTGTTTAGCCATTTCATTAGCTCCATATTGACTCATCCCAACACCATGGCCATAACCTCTTGTTGTAATTTTAATTGGATTAGTTAATTCTAAATCAAAATCCGTAGAACGTAAATTAAGTAATTGTCTAAAGGTTAGGCCTGTAAATGTTTTGGAATTAATAACAATTGTTACGACATGATTTGTTTCATCCCTATCTATTTTATTTATTTTAATATTTTGACAATCAATATCTAACTTTTGACAAAATTCCTCCTTTGTCATTTCTTTCGTTACTTCATAAGATTTAACATTTTTATCCCAAGGACAATAGGCACTTTTTAAATAATCTTTACTTGTACCAAAGACCGAGGCATCTAAAGTATAACCATTGCTGATGGCAAAATAATAAGCAATAATAACATCATTATCATAATACATAACTAAATCTTCCGTATCTTGCACAGCCTTCTTTATTTTTTCATAATATTTAGAAAAACTATTTTGCCATTTATTTTGCATATCTACTGTACTAATATAAGCTTGATCACTTGTTGTTGTTAAAACATCATAATCATTTTTGTTTTGTTCCATTTTATAAACAGCATATGTCCTTGCGGCGATAGCTTGGGCTTTTAAAGCTTCTTCATTAAAAGAAGCTGGCATTTCCGCGGCAACAACACCCACTATATAATTTTCTAAATCTAAACTCATAATATTATTAGTACTTGGATCTTTAATCCTAATTAATATTTCTTGATTATCTTTTATATTATCTTCATAAGTAATTTCCTGTTTTGAAAAAGTAGTCGAAGAACTTTTACTTCGACTACTATCTATTGCTAAAATACTTAAAACAAATACAACTAAAAGTAAATATTTATTTTTCATATTCCTCCTATTATAAAGATGTTAATTCACTAAAGGTTAGAAAAAAATTCGCAGCTAAATAAGCAAGAGAAAAAATAAGAATCATGGCTAAAATACGAGCTTCCCAAACTTTCCCTTTCTTAATAAAGCCATCAAAATTAATTGATGATACCCCATAGGCTGACAAGAAAGCAAAAAATATATAAATAATAACTTTATAATTCATTTTATGCTTCCATTTCTTTTTTTATGATTTTATTTATTCTTCTTAAATATTTTTCTCCACTTGGTCCTTTTGTAGCTAAAAAGGTATCAATAATATTACATATTTCTTCTTTATCATGTTTTATTCCTAAAGCTATAACATTAGCTCCATTGTGGTTTTTAGCATAAAAGGCATCGTCATCATCATCTACTTTTGCACAATAAATTCCTTTAACTTTGTTGGCCGCGATACTCATCCCAATTCCTGTTCCACAGACTAATATACCTATGCTCCCTGGATGAGCTAAAACTTCCTCACAAACTTTAAATGCAAAATCTGGATGATCATCTTCAGGATCATTAGCAATTCCTGAATCAATTATATCAATACCATTTTCTTTTAAATGTTTAATTATATCTTCTTTAAAACGAACACCACGGTGATCAGTTCCTAAAAAAACTTTTATCTTAATCATCTCCCTTTCCATTATATCATTAATTAAAAAAATAAACTATTTTCTAGTTTACTTTTATTAGTTTTGTTCTTTATCTAAACCAAACTTCTTATTGAATTTTTCAATATTACCAGTCTTTTTAGCTTTTCCTTGACTTCCTGTATAAAATGGATGACATTCACTACAAACTTCAACATCTATTCTTTCTTTTGTAGACATTGTTTTAAATGTAGCACCACAAGCACAAGTAACTGTTGCTTCTTTCATTTCAGGATGAATATTTGCTTTCATATAATTATTTTCTCCTTTCCCATGTTTAAATCTAAACATAGTTTTCCTTTGTTCCCTAGTATTATAATATATTTATCTATATAAAATCAATACCAAATTCATCTAACTTATTTTCGTAAATTTTTTATAGCTTTATCATAATTATTCTTATTATTAATATAACCATCAATATTAATACTTAAATATACTAAATCTTTAATAATTAAATATAAAACATTTAATTCTAAATTATTAAACCTTTGTTTACTTTTTATATTGCCATTATTTAAATAATTAAGCCATTTATTTAAAATACTCTTTAATTCATTATCTATTATATCTTTATCATATTTATTTAATTCTAAACATTTATTCTCTATTTCTAAAACAATAATAGCCCCATCTTTGACACTTTTTAAAAATAATAGTAGTTTATCCTAGATTTTATCTAGTTTTTTTATTATTTACTCTTGCGTACTACATACGTACTATGTTATAATACTCTTGAAGGTAGTGATTTTAATGCGACTTAAAAAGAGTATTTCCAAAAATAGTACAACTTATTCTATAATTGGAGATTATAAAAACTTACAAGGGAAAAGGACTACTTATATCTATGAAACTTTAGGCAATTTTAAATATCTTGAAGAAAGATTTGGTAAAGATAATACTTTAGATAAAGTACAAGAATATATTGATTCTTTAAATCAGTTACTTAAAGATGGTAAAGAACTTCCAGTTGTATTATCTTTAGACCCAAATAAACAAATAGAAAAAGATATTAATCGTGTTTTTTTCTCAGGTCATTTATTTTTAAGAAAAATTTATTATGATTTGTCTATTAATAAAATTTGTCAGAACATTAAGCAGAAATATAATTTTACTTTTGACATCAACAAAGTTGTTGAATGTTTAGTGTTTTCCCGTATTATTTGGCCGGCATCTAAATTATCTACTTACGAGCAATCTAGAAAATTTATAGGAAATTATGATTTTGATATTCAACATGTCTATAGAACACTAACTTATCTATCCAAAGAAATTAATGAAATTCAAAAGGAATTATTTAATTATAGTAATAAAGTAATTAACAGAAATTATAAAGTTATTTATTATGATTGTACTAATTATTTCTTTTATACAGAAGAAAATGATTTTCAAAGATATGGCATTAGTAAACAACATCAGCCTCTTCCTCTTGTGCAAATGGGATTATTCATGGATGCTGATGGTTATCCTTTTGCTATGAATATTAACCCTGGAAATACTGCTGAATCTACAACGATGATTCCTAGTGAAAAAGAATTTTTAAATAAATATGATATAAAAGGTAAAAACATAATAGTATGTACTGATGCAGCTATGTGTAGTGACGAAATTAAAAATTTTAATATTAAAGATGGTCGAGGTTTTGTTATCACTCAATCAATAAAAAAAATAAGTGAAGAACTACAAAAAAAAGCTTTAAATAAAGAAAATTGGCGTATATTAGGAAACATCCATGATGTTTATAATTTAGAAGATATAGAAAAAGATGAAGGTTTAAAAAAAACTCATTATAATGACATCTTTTATAAAGAAATTGAATGTGAAACAAAGTCTGTTAAACAAACATTAATAGTAACGTTTTCACTTAAATATCAAGAATATCAACATAAATTAAAAACTCATCAATTAGAAAGAGCCAAAAAAATAGTTGAAGAAACAAACAATAAAAATAAAAATGTTAAAAAGAAAAAAGATATGGAACAAATTAAAATATCTAAAAATCAAAATGACCCTAAAAGATTTATTAAAGAAGTTAAAACAACAGATGCTGGCGAAGTAGCTTGTAATATTGAATATTTAATTGATGAAGAAATATATAAAAATGAAGAAAAATACAATGGCTTCTATGGAATAACAACAAATCTTATTGATGATACAAAAACAATTATTAAAGTGATGAATGGTAGATGGGAAATTGAAGAATCATTCAGAATTATGAAAAATGAATTTGATGCAGGAACTGTTAATTTATCAAGAGAAGACCGAATCAAAGGCCATTTTATTACTTGTTATTTAGCCTTATTTATCTATAGATACTTAGAACATCAACTTGATGATAAATATACAGTACATGAAATAGTAAGTAAATTACAAGAAATTAAATTGCTAGAACATAAAGGCAAAGGATTTGAACCCGTATATACAAGAACAGATTTAACAGACGATTTACATCAATTTTTAGGCATAAATACGGACAATGAAATAATAACTTATAAAAAAATTAAAAAAATTTTTCAAGACCAAGAAAAATAAAAAATAGTACGCGCTTTTTTAATCATTTTAAAATCTCTCAATTCAGCATAAATACTGAGTTTGAGAGATTTTGCCTTTTAAAAACTGTCAAACGCAAGAT
>CANRDD010000033.1 GCA_947629305.1 uncultured Bacilli bacterium
AATATTTTAACATAAAGATGTATATTCTGTGTATAATTTGATGAGAAAATGACTTTTTGGGTTGCAACCATATATATATATTTTATTGCAAGAATAAATTTTATCACTTTACATATTTTACATTTATTTTACAGTCAAAGAAAAAAGAACTTATTAGTCCTTTTAAAAATTATCATTTCTTAAAAATGGTGGTATTTCATATTCATCATCTACAACAGGTGTTGGAGGAGTTCTTCTTTTTGGTGTATTATCATCATTAAATAATGTTTCTTCAACTTCTCCTTCATTTTGGAATCCTGTTGCAATAACAGTAACAATAACTTCATCATTTAAGTTTTCATTTGTTATAGCCCCAAAGATAATATTTATATCACTATTAGCGGCTTCTCTAACTGTTTCAACAGCATCTTCTATTTCAAATAAAGTTAAATTCTTACCACCAGTTATATTAACAATAGCATTTTGGGCTCCTTCAATAGTTTCTTCCAAAAGAGAATTAGCAACAGCTTGTCTAGCAGCTTCAATAGCCCGATTTTCACCTGCATTACAACCAATACCAATGATAGCTGTACCTGATTTTTCCATGACTGTTTTAACATCAGCAAAGTCTAGGTTAATTACTCCTGTTACCGCGATTAAATCAGATATGGATTGAACCCCACGGTGTAAAACATTATCAACTTCTTTAAAGGCTTCATCAAAACTTGTTGTTTTATCAATTATATCTCTTAAACGATCATTTGGAATGACAATTAAAGTATCAACATGTTGTTTTAATTCTTCTAATCCCACAAGAGCATTTTCCATTCTTTTCTTACCTTCAAATCGGAATGGTTTAGTAACAATACCAACTGTCAAAGCTCCCATTTCTTGGGCAATTTCCGCAATGATTGGTGCTGCCCCAGTTCCTGTTCCACCACCCATACCACAGGCAATGAAGATCATATCTGCTCCTTGTAAGGCATCTTCTAATTCATTTTTACTTTCTAAAGCAGCTGCTCTACCTACTTCCGGATTAGCTCCAGCTCCTCTTCCTCCCGTTATGTTTTTTCCTATTTGAATTTTATTAGGACATACGGAAGCATTTAAAACTTGTAAATCAGTATTAACAATATAGAATTCAACGCTTTTAACGCCTTCTTCAATCATTCTATTCACGGCATTACAACCGCCACCACCAACACCAACTACTTTAATCTTAGCAATTTGATCCATCTGTAATCCATTCATTTTACTATTCTCCTTTAATTATCAAAAAAGTATCCAAACAATTTTCCTAAGATTGAATCTTCAGAAATATTGACTTTTTTATGTAATCCACTTAACTCTTCCTGTTCTTCAATACTATATATTGAAAAATCCTTATTTCTTAATTTTAATCGACTATCATAATATTTAATTAATCCTACAGCAGTAGAAAATTTATTACTTCTAGCCCCAATTTCTCTAACTTCCCCGACGATAGCTTTAGGAAATACTTCATCTATTAAATTTTGTATTTCCGCAATTTCCGTCGTTCCCCCTGTTATCATTATATAACTAATTTCTTTTTTTGTTAAGAGATTTATTTGTTTTTTTACTAAATTTAATATTTCTTTTAATCTACTAATAACAACTTCACTAACATCAAATTGATTTATTTTAACTTTATCCCCATTTTTATTTTCAAAAGTACAAGATTCACTTGGTTGAGCTAAGTTTTTATCCGCTAAAGCTATTTTTTCTTTTAAATACATTGAATCTCTTCGATTTAATTTATAAATATACCCAATATCATAATCAATAATATCTCCCCCCATATCTATTACTTCTAAAGCTGTTAATCTTCCTTTATTAAATATAGATACTTCTGTCTTGGCTGATCCAATATTAACAACAGCCCCTATTTGTTCATCCATCATTTTATTTTTAAATTCAAAATAATCTCCTAAAGGACCAATCGCAATATCAACAATTTGGACATTAATTTTTTCTAAACACTTAGCAATAGAAGCAATATTTTTCTTTGGTACTGTAACCGCTACTGCTTTAACATTTAACTTAACGGCACTCATACCCAAAGGATTATTCACAATATCAGTATCATTAATTAAATATTTCGTTGGTAAAATAGTAACTAATTCTTTATTATCTGCAATTTTATTATATACACAAGATTGTAATGCTCTAATAATATCACTATTTTTAACAACTGAATCATCACCAGTTATTGTTGTATATCCTTCACTTAAAAAACATTCTGTATTATTACAAGGTATATTAACTAATACTTTATTTGTTTTTAAACCAATTGTTTCTTCTGCTTTTAAAAAGACTTCTTTTAATGCTTCTGTTGTACTTTCAAAATTAACAATAAAACCTTTTTTTACTCCCCTTGAAGGTGTATCAACACAAGCTAAAATATTTAATTTATTTTTAACTATTTCACCTACAACAAGTTTAATCCAAGTATCTCCAATATCTAAACTAGCTATAATCTTTCGCATAACTTGCCTCTTTCTATTTTCTTTTAATAATTATATCTAAATTTAATTAAATAAGCAAGATATTATATTTCAAAAATACCCCCAACATTTTTATTAACTTCTCTATTATCACCAGGCATATATTTACCACCCGCAATTAAAACAATATCTTTACTTTTAACAAGTCCTAATTCTTTTTTAACCATTATATTTTTCTTTATAGCTTCTTTAGGATCTAATATATCTTTATCTAATGTAACATTAATACCCCAAACTAAAGATAATTCATAATAAGTTTTAATATTATTAGTAACAACATAAATAGGACATTTAGGTTGCATACTAGCTAATATTCTTGGTGTATCACCTGTAAGAGAATAAGCAAAAATAGCTTTAACATTTAAATCTTTAGCTGGTGTTAATAAAGCATGATCAATAACAAATTCAAAATTATCTTTATTTATTTCTCTTTTTTGAAATAAAGACCAATAATCAAGATCATTTTCAATATCTAAAGCTACTTTTTCCATAACTTCTAGACTTTGAAGAGGATATTTACCTGATGCTGTCTCAGCACTTAACATTAAAGCACTAGTTCCATCATAAATAGCATTAGCACAATCACTTACCTCAGCTCTAGTAGGCCTTGGGTTATTAATCATTGACTCTAACATTTGGGTTGCTGTAATAACTGGTTTACCCATCTTTATTGTTTCTCTAATTATTTTCTTTTGCACAATAGGTACTAAAGAAAAAGGTATTTCCACTCCTAAATCTCCCCGTGCTACCATAATACCATCCGCAACATCTAATATTTCTTTAAAGTTATCTATTCCTTCTTTATTTTCTAATTTAGCTATTACTTTAATTGGTTTATTTTTTAAATAATCTTTAATAGCTAAAATATCTTCTTTTCTTCTAACAAAAGAAGCTGCAATATAATCTATATCATGAAGCATAGCTCCATCTAAATCTTCATAATCTTTTTTATTTAAACTTGGTAAATTTAATGATAAATTAGGAACATTAACACTTTTATAAGATGATATAAATCCTTCATCTATTACTTCACAAACAATATCTTTATTAATTATTCTTTTTACTTTTAATTTAATTAAACCATCATCTATTAAAATAAGATCATTTTCTTTTAAATCAAAAGCTAAATCTTTATAACTAATACTAGCTTTTGTTTTATCCCCAACCATATCTATTTCTTTTAAAGTAAATTCACTTCTCTTTTCTAAAAAGGTATTTTCTTCTACTTCGCCAAGTCTTATTTCAGGCCCTTTCATATCCATCATAATAGCAACTGGTTTATTTAACTTTTCTCTTAAACTTTTAATTAAATTAATGGTATTTAAAGCTTTATCCCATGATGTATGCGAAAAATTAAAACGAGCAACATTCATTCCTTTTAAAATCATTTCTTTTAAAATATCTTCACTTGCACAGGCAGGTCCTATTGTACATACTATTTTTGTTTTTCTTTCCATATTATCCATCCTATTTCACCATAAAAATTGTTGGTATTCCTCTTGTTTTATGTCTTAAAGCTGAGTCAATGGGATCATTAATTATTTCATAATTAAGACTCATAACACTACTTGTTCCTCCATCTAAATTGGCGGCATTAATAGCTCCATATTTTTCCATAATATCCGCTAAGTCTTTAAGAGATGCGCCAGTTGTTCTAAATTCATTACTATCAACTACTAAAAATAAAACAATACCATCTTCTCTTTGACCTATCGCGGTTCTTGCTGCATAACCCCATCCCCCATTACCTTTGACAATACTTTTTTTGCCATTAACAATTAAAAATGGTCCCATCGTCACGGCATCTCTAACGCCTTCATTAACAAGTTCTTCCGCGGTTTTACCTCTTTTTAAAACTAAAACATCATCATTGGTAAAACCAATAACGCCATAGCTTGATCCAACCCGATAATCTGATTTAATTTTCCCATTCATAATGGTTATACCAATTGGATCTCCTCCAGTAGAGTTATGTCCAGGGTCATTAAAACCTCCTCCATTAATAGCCAAAGGAGCTTTGTAATACTTAGCCATTGTCGAAACATATTGGCCATGTTCACCATAATATTTGGAAATACCCACGGTTATTCTACTTGGATCATAAACAAAAGCTAAATATGCATCACAACCATTAACATCAAATTGAATTATTTTATATAAATCATTATCAGGATGATCAAATATATCTTTTTCATATTTATTAGCATATTCTGTTCCATTATCTGGTTTAGGTTTATTTTTATCTACTAATGTTGGATCAGTATCTTCATTTACTTCCACAATATAATTATTACTCATAACATCATTAATAATATTTTCATTATAAAACCATTCACAATAATATTGATGATGCATTGTCCTCATAGCTGTAGTAATTAACCAGTCTCTAAAAGAATGATTAGGTCCATATAATATAATTAAAAAACTTAAACAACCTATTGTATATAAACTTAAAAGAAAACAAGAAGTAATAATAACTTTTTTAGAATATAATCTTCTTCTTTTATATTTAATAATTAATATAATATTAATTAATAAACTAATAGATGATATTAATAATATAATACTACATACTATTTGCCAAAAATTATTTATAAGGGTATCACTATATTTACCTATAACAACTAATACACCCATTGTTATTAATATAAAAGAACTAATTAATAAGCCAATATAACCCTTTCTTTTTTTATTCATCCGGCATCACCATATTTTAAGTCTATCAAAACTCTTAAAAAAACGCAAGGTCTTCTCTTATCTATTTTGATCAATAAATTTACTAACTTCTTTAATAGTTTTATTAAAACATTCATAATCAACATTAAACCAATTAATATTCATTTGATTTTTAAACCAAGTATATTGTCTTTTGGCATAATTACGTGTTTTCTTTTGACAAACATTAACAACTTCTGTTAATGTTTGTTCTCCTTTAAAAAAAGGATATAATTCTTTATAACCTATACCGGTTTGTAAAGCTTTAGATTCTATTTCTTTTTCATAAAAAGGTCTTACTTCATCTATTAAAGGAATAATCATTTCTTTAAATCTATCATCTATTCTTTTATATAAATTATCTCTTGTGGTAGTTAAACCAATAAATATAGTATCTGGATATAATAATTTTAATTCTTTATTTTCTATATCAATATTATTATCTATTTTTTCTAATATTCTAATCATTCTTTTTTTATTATGATTATCATATTTTATATTAATATTTTTATTTTTAATTAATTGATCTAATTCTTCTAAAGATTTATTTTCATAGTCATGATGATTATAATTTTCTTTAGGAAAATTATAATCATATAAAGCAGCTTTAATATAAAAACCACTTCCTCCGACAATAATAGGTACTTTACCTTTACTTTTTATCTCTTCTATTTTTAAACGAGCATCTTTTTGATAATCAAATACACTATAATCTTCATCTACTTCTTTTATATCAAATAAATGATGTTTAATACCATCCATTTCTTCCTTTGTTACTTTAGCCGTTCCTATATCTAATCCTTTATAAACTTGCATAGCATCCCCATTTATAATTTCCCCATTATAAATTTTAGCTAATTCTACACTTAATTTTGTTTTACCAACACCAGTTGGTCCTACAATTACTAAAATCAATTATATTACCTCATTTCTTTTTTATTTTACCATGACTTACTTCTTAGATAAAAGAATTTTTAACTATTTTAAAAGAAAGCTTAATTGCTTTCTTTTAAAATAGTATATGTATCATTATTATAATCAATAGTTATAGTACTATTAGGTTTTATTTCTTCACTTATTATTTTATGAGCTATTAATGATTCAATATTTTTAGTTACATATCTTTTAATAGGTCTTGCCCCAAATGATTCATCATAAGCTTCATTAATAATTGTTTCTTTAGCTAAAGGTGTTAAGACTATTTTAATATTACTTGTTTTTAATCTACTTTCTATTTCTTTAATTATTTTATCTAATATTTCTAATATGGTATCTTTCTTTAAAGAATTAAAGATTATTATTTCATCTATTCGGTTAATTAATTCTGGTTTAAAAGTATTTTTAAGTTCATTTAAAACAAGTTCATTCTTATTATTTTTATTATCTAAAATATATTCACTACCTAAATTACTTGTCATAATAATAATAGTATTTTTAAAATCAATTAAACGACCTTGAGAATCAGTTAAACGTCCATCATCTAAGATTTGTAATAAAATATTAAAAACATCTTTATGAGCTTTTTCTATTTCATCAAATAAAATAATACTATAAGGATTTCTTCTAACCTTTTCTGTTAGTTCTCCTCCTTCATCATAACCAACATAACCAGGAGGAGCCCCGATTAGTCTTGATACATTAAAGCTTTCCATATATTCACTACAGTCAATGCGGATTATATGTTTTTCATCATCAAATAATTCATTAGCTAAAGCTTTAGCAACTTCTGTTTTACCTACCCCAGTTGGACCTAGGAAGATAAAAGAACCTATTGGCTTAGTAGGATCTTTGATTCCACTTCGAGCCCTGATAATAGCTTCACTAACAAGTCTTAAAGCTTCATCTTGACCCATGACATGCTTTCTTAAATGATCATATAAATGTAATAATTTATCTTTTTCACTACTTACTAATTTGGTAATAGGAATATTTGTCCATTTAGAGATAATAGAAGCAATAGCTTCATCATCAACAACATCACTTAAAATAGAACTTTTAGCTTTTCCTTGTAATTCTTTTAATTCTTGTTCTAACTTAGGTAATGTTCCATGTCTTAGTTTAGCTGCCATTTCTAAATCATAATTATTTTCCGCGGTAGTTAAATTAAATTTAACTTTTTCTATTTCTTCTTTTTTATTAGTTATTTTATCTTTTATTTCTTTTTCTTCTTCCCATTTAGCTCTTAAAGCTTTTTCATCTTCTTTTAATTTGCCTAGTTCATCTTTTAAATCATTTAATCTTTTTAAACTAATTTCATCTTTTTCTTTCTTTAAAGCTTCCGCTTCTATTTCTAAACTCATAATTTTTCTTACTAAATTATCAAGTTCAACAGGAACAGAATCAAGTTGGATTTTAATTGTTGCACAAGCTTCATCTACTAAATCAATGGCTTTATCAGGTAAATATCTATCTGTTATATAACGATCCGCTAAAAGAGCGGAAGCTACCAAAGCATTATCTTTAATTGTTACTCCATGAAATATTTCTAATCTTTCTTTTAAACCTCTTAAAATCGTAATAGTATCTTCCACGGTAGGTTCACTAACTAATACTTTTTGGAATCTTCTTTCTAAAGCTCCATCTTTTTCAATAAACTTGCGATATTCATTTAAAGTGGTTGCCCCAATAACATGAATTTCCCCACGAGCTAAAAGAGGTTTTAACATATTAGAGACATCCATCGCTCCTTCAGCCCCAGCACCAACGATCATATGAATTTCATCAATAAACATAATGATATTACCATCACTATCTTTTATTTCTTTTAAAACAGCTTTTAATCTTTCTTCAAATTCCCCACGGTATTTAGCACCAGCCACAAGAGCACCTAAATCAAGTTCCCAAATTGTTTTACCAATTAAACTATTAGGAACATCTTTTTTAACAATTCTTTGGGCTAAACCTTCAACAATAGCCGTTTTACCAACCCCAGGTTCACCAATTAACACAGGATTATTTTTACTTTTCCGAGATAATATTCTTAAAACATTTCTTATTTCTTCATCTCTTCCTATAACAGGATCAACTTTATTATCTAAAACATTTTTAGTTATATCTCGTCCATATTTTTCTAAAACATTTTTAAGTTCATCATTATTTTCTAAATTCATAATCTTAAAACCTGCCTTTCCTATATTCCATTATAAACTTATTATTAGCACTTGTCAATACCGAGTGCTAATAATATTAAAAATTGGATCTTTATCACTTTACATATTTTACAATTAGTTTACAAAGAAAAGAAGATATTAATCTTTATTTTCATAGGAAAGTAAATTTTGAATATCTTCTTTTGTTAATGTAGATATAATATTTTTATCTCTTATTTCATTATCTATTATTTTATCCATTAATAATCTTTTCTTATTTTGTAATTCTAATATTTTTTCTTCAATAGTTCCTTTTGTAACTAAATGAATAACTTCTACTGTTTTTGTTTGTCCTATTCTATGAGCTCTATCTGTTGCTTGATTTTCAGCCTGAGGATTCCACCACAAATCTAAATGAATAACGACATCTGCTCTAGTTAAATTTAAACCAGTACCCCCAGATTTTAACATTATTAAAAAGACTGGTACATCATCTTTTTCATTAAAATCATCAACCATATTTATTCTATCTAATGATTTAACAGATCCATCAATCATATATGTATCTATATGTTCTTTTTCTAATCTATTTTTAACAATATTTAATGCTGTTCTAAAAGAAGAAAAGATTAATATTTTATGATTATTTTGAATATATTCTTTAATTATATTAATTAATGTTTCTATTTTATTAGATTCTCCATTATAGTTTTCATAAACAATAGATGGATCAATACATATTTGTCTTAACTTTGTTAATAATTTTAATATTAAGAATCTAGCTTTAGATATTCCATCTGTTGCCATTATTTTATCCATTTCTTCTTTAACTTTTTCTAATTCAGCTACATATAATTTCTTTTGTTCATCACCTAAATCAATAAATATATCATTAATTAATTTACTTGGTAATTCTTTAATAACATCTATTTTTTTTCTTCTTAAAATAAAGGGATTTATTTGTCTATTTAAACCTTTTATTAATTCTTGAGTATCATCATTAAAATCATTTATTTTATATTTACTTTGAAACTTAGTTAAATTTGCTAAATAACCAGGCATAATATAATCAAAAATACTCCATAATTCTAAAACAGAATTTTCTAATGGTGTTCCTGTTAAAGCAAATTTAACTTCAGCTTTTATTTTCTTAACAGCTTTTGTTACTGCCGCTAGGTTATTTTTAATATTTTGAGCTTCATCAATAATCATTGTATGAAAACTTAAATTTTGATATAATTCTTCATCTTCTCTTAATAAACCATAAGTAGTAACTATTATATTATAATTATCTATATTATTTATTATTTCTTCTCTTTTATTTTTATTTCCCACACAAATAACTCTTTTTAAATCATTAGCATATAAACTAAATTCATGTTCCCAGTTATATGCTAAACTAGTTGGTACCACGATTAAAAATTTAGCTAAAGGATTTTCTAATAATATTTGTTTAAGATAATATATAACTTGAATTGTTTTTCCTAATCCCATTTCATCAGCCAGTATGCCTCCAAAACCAGTTTTAGCTAAATTATAAAGCCATTTAACCCCAGTTAATTGATAATCTCTTAAAATCTTTAAATCATCTTGTTCTAAAGAAAGTTCGGCATCTTTATATGCATAAAAATTATTAATAAAATTAGTAAATAAATTATCTGTTTGAATAATACCGTATTTTTGGGCTTTTAAACTATCTAAATAAATAGCTCTATATTTCATAATAGAACCTTTACCCGCTCTTATTTCATCATCAGTTAATTCTAAATCACTAGATAAACTAGCAAGTTCTTGTAAAGCTTCATCTTCTAATGATAATATATCCCCATTTTTTAAACGATAATACTTTTGTTTATTCTTTATTTCTTTAAATATATTAACTAATTCTTTCGAATCTATTCCATCTAAATTAAAATTATAACTTAATATATTATCTTGTCCTATTCCAAACATAGAATTAATATTAGTCTTTTTCTTTATTGTTGTATTTTTAAATTTTTCTGTTGTATATATAACATATTTTTGGGCTAATTGTTCTAATCCATTTTCTAAAAAATTAACTTGATCTTCTAAAAATGTTAATTCTAAACAATCTTTATTTAAAATAAAATTATAACTTAATAATTCATTAATAACTTTATTTTCTTCATCTAAATCTCTTAATACATGATTATTATTTTGAAAATAATCTACTTCTTCTAAATCATATTTAAATTTAGGATTAGCTTTAATTAATTTATCTCTTAAATCAAAATATATTTCTGTTACTATTTTCTTTGGTATAACAACATCATTAACAGATTCATCTATATCTAAATTATTTTTAACTATTAAAAATAAACCTTGACTAAATTTTTCAAAATTATCTTTTTTAATAATTAATTCTTTTAAATTTTGATCTAATATTACTTTTAATAATTCTTGTTCTTTTATACTTAATTTATATAATACACCTTGATAAAATATATATTCATAATCTTTATTAATTAATAATTTTAAATTATCTATCTTAAAACTTAATTTATAATTATTATCTATTTTTTTTAATTCACTATTTATTGGAAAACCTTTTTTAATACCTTCTACTTTATAATTATCAATATAAAAAGTATAATTTTCTAATTCTTTTAAAAACTTTTTAACTGATTTAATATCATAAAAACTATTATTATTTAAAAAATCATGATAAGCAAAGATTATTTTTTCATTTTCTTTCGTTAAATAATTTTGTTCAGGATCAAAGATAAATTCTTTACCAAATTTTACTTCTCCTTTTTCTTCTTCTAAAGAATTAATAAAAACATTTAATTTATTACCTAAAACATACATTTTATTAGTTCCTATAGTTATTTTAGGTTCAATTAAACCATATTGATAAAAACGATAATATTCATCTGGGTCATTTAAAATAATATTAAGTTCTACTTTTACTTCCTTTTTAATAATGGCTTTTTTAGGTTCAATAAATTTATCTAAGATATTATCATAGACCATATCTAAGACATTCTTTTTACTCGTAAATAATAAACTATAATTCCATACTAAAATAGCTCCTAGATGCCGGCAGCTACCATAAAGTAAGAATTCATAACAGTCACAATGAACATTATCTAAAAGTTTATTATCTTTAATTGTCACATTAGCTCTATGTGGTCTTGAATCATTAACTATAAAATGATAAGTTATTCTATTATTATAAGCATCTAATTCATTTTCATTTTCTCTATATAATATTTGATTCTTCTTAAGATGTAAATAACCATCTTTAATATCTTTAGGATCAAGTAAATGAATAATATCTTGTTTATGCATTAATTCTTTTAAAGTCATTATAAATACTCCTTTAGAGATTAATATATCATACTTTTGGAAATAGAGCAAATTTTTTGACAACTAATTATTTGACTAATTAAAAAATATGATTATAATAATAAAATTAATAGGAGAAGTTCTATGAAAGAAAGAATTATATTAAATAATTATATTAAAACTTTATTAGAAAATGAAAGAAATAGTAATACTAATTGTTTACAAGATTTATATTCTAAAAGTGATTATGAAAGATTATTAAATCCTGTAATAGAATTAATTAATACTTATCCAACAGCTTCTTTTTTAACATTAAAAGAAATATTATTTAATAATAGTCATTTAAAAGAATTAATTAAAACATTAATAGAAGTTAATAAAATAACTCCTGGTTTAGTTTTAACATATGGAACAGATTTAACTAAAGATACAATAGTATGTGGTTTAAAACAAGAATATCTTTATGAAAATAATAAATTTATTTATAAACCAGAAGAAATGGAAAATGATACTATCTTTGATTTAGCATCAACAAGTAAAATATTTACTTGTTTAGCTATTTTAAAATTAGAAGAATTAAATTTAATAGATTTATATAAACCTATTAATTATTATGTACCAGAGTTTAAAGAATTAAATGATGTAACTATTTATGATTTACTTAAATTTAGAATACCAATAGGAACTGATATAAGAGTTGATAAAGCTTTAAATAAAGAAGAAGCTAAAGAAATACTTTATACAACGAAAAGAAGAGAAAAAGAAGCTTTAAATGCTTATACGGATATGGGGTGTATGGTTTTAAGATGTGTAGTTGAAAAACAAGCTAAATGTTCTTTTTATGATTTTATAAAAGATGTTATATTTTCTAAAGTTGGAATGGAAAATACATTTTTAAATGTGCCAAGAGATTTACAAGAAAGAGTAGCTAATGAAAATTATTCTATTAAAATAAATGAAAAAGGAGAAGCTATAACAGAGTTTAATAATCCCCCTGGAACAGTTCATGATGCTAAAGCTAGAGCAATCGGGGCCAAGGATGGCATATCTCCTGGTAGTGCTGGTTATTTCTCTTGCGCCAATGATATGTTAAAACTAGCTAAAGCTTTAATTGAGGAAAAGATTATAACCAAAGAAAGCCTTTATTCTATCGCGGATAATGCCGTGGGACTAGAAAATAATGAAAGTGATTATACTTGGTTTTATGGATCACTTGTTTATTTAAAACAACCATCACCTACGCGCCTTGGGGTACATCACCCTTTGTCTGGTAAAGCCTTTTTAGTTCCAGGCTTTACAGGTAACTCTTTTTGTGTTGATCCTTTAAATAGAATCTCTTTATTCTTAGGTTCTAATAGACTTCATAACCGAATATATGATATCCATCCTAGTCAAAGAAAAAAAATAATTAATAATCCTATTAATCATCAAAAAACTTTTATCTTACCTAATAATGAAGAAAAAATAATTAGTATGGATTTTACTAAATATAAAGAAGTAATTGTTAAAGCGGCTTTAAATTTATCTTTACAATATAAATTATTAGAATTAATATATAAACCAGAAAAAGAAAAACATTTAGTCAGGGAACTTAATTAATATTTTTATTACTAGGTGATATTATAACTTGTCCATCTTGACTAAATTTTGATCCATGACATGGACAAGTCCATATCTTTTCTTTTTTATCATATATTAAATGACATCCTAAATGAGGACATTTAGGTGTTTTAACTAATAACATTTTAGAATAAGCATAAATATTACTAAATATATTATTCATATATTTAGATATTTTAAATTTTCTTTTAGGATCAAATAAATAGGTATATTTATTTGATCTTTTATTTAATAAATCTGGTATTATCATTGCCGAGATCATTGATCCTGTTAAACCCCAAGTATTATATCCAGTAGCTATAAGCATATTTTTATCTATATATCCTATTAAAGGTAAATTATCCATGGTTAAAATATCATGATTACTCCATAAATATTCTATAAATTAAAAATTTAATATCTTTTAAAAATCTTTTTAGTATGCTCTAATTTTTAATTTTTTTATTATTTTATCTTATTTCATGAACCCTAGCCAAGGAATATTGGCTTTTCATAGCTTCCCTCTCCTTCCAAATATTTTACCGTGGATTTCAGATAGAAGGACGGCCGCACGCCATTCTCGTAGTAGACACGTAAGGTGCCCACGTAGCCATAGTAGATGACAGCAAACGCACGAGCGGATTCGTCCGAACAGCGGGAAATGGTCCATTCATCAACGGCATTATATAGCCAATTCGCACTTAGATTTGTATCATTACCATAAGAACCTAAGTTTGTTTGCCAATTATCTTTACTTGCAGCAAAACCATAGTCTGAGGCATACATTAATCCTACTTGGGCATTAATTGTCTTGGTTGTTGTTTGGCTACTTCCTGTTGTTGTAGTGTTACCCATTTCGACTGTAAACACATCTTTAGCTGGTTTGTTATATTCACTATATGATAAACCTGCTATGTTCCATGTTACTGTTTCTATTTTATCTTTCCATTCTCCCATTTTACTTAAATATCCTGTTGTTGTATTATTTAATGTACTATATAAACTACTTTGTTGCCATTCATTTGATGAATTACTACTTGACCCTGACCAATAGAAACTATTAATACCACTTTTATTCTTTATTCTTGCATATTGAGCATATGAACTATCTGGAGTTAAAGCACTTCCAGTTTGTATACTAGTATCCCCTAGTTCTTCTTTTGTTACATATTCTGATTTTATTAGTTTTATTAAATTTTGTTCTTCTATGTGATTTTCATCTATAACTACTTTAACTGGTATTA